>JAUYMX010000360.1 GCA_030699345.1 Methylococcaceae bacterium | reverse complement strand
CCGGTGGTTGAATGGATGGAGATGGTCATGACCGCCATGGGCCAGGACATGCCGATCAGGGCGCGCGATGAAATCCGTTTGCATAATCTGCTGGGAGCGATAGAACGCCAACCATCGCTGTGCGAGCAAATGAACCGGCTGACCCAAACCAGCTTATTCCGCACCAATAAAACCAACATTGCCGACCAACTGAGCTGGATTTTACAAAAACTGGAGCAAGCCGGTTATCTGGTCAAACCCAATCCCCAGGCAACGCTTTATATTGTTACCGGCAAAATGAATTACCTGCACCAAATCATTGCTTTTTTAAATGATGCCGAAGAGCTGGGACTGGATCAGCAAGCGGCAAATAATGAGCAAACCGAACAGCAGGAGTTGTTTACATGAGTTTTGATCAACAACAGATTGCTGGGTTAATTAGAAAGCTGGGCAGCGCCGACCAATTATTGGCGGAAGCCTATATTAACGGCACGATATTTATTGATGATGAAAACCGCAGCCTGATCGAAGGCTTAAAAAAAACCGGTCTGTTACGCATAGCCGACCAAAGCGATGAATTTCGTTTAACAACCGATATTAAGCGTCTCATCGACCGCTTGTTATTACGCAACTTGCGCTATCGGCAAAATACCGACATGGCCAAGATGGTCAAAAGCGTTGAGGAGGATATTGATGCCTATCGCAATGCGCTTGAACGCAATGAACAGGATGAAGCCAATTATCATCTTGAACAAATAGACGACACCCTTTATGAGTCGTTGGAATTACTGGAAAACAGTCTCAGTGTGATGTTTTCGGCAATCACCAGCCAGTTTGGTTTCGTTAATTCTTTAGCCAGTAAAATCCGTGAAAACGAACGCGCCCTCGGCTATGCCCAGCAATTAGTGCAAGAGCTTAAACACATCAATCTTAACGATTGCTATGAATGGTTAAACTGGGCGGCACCAGCCGAGTTAAGCCGCAAAATCATCCGCTTTGTCGACCAATACAAAAATATTGTCGAACGACTGGCCAGCATTGTCGATCGTATGAAA
>JAUYMX010000359.1 GCA_030699345.1 Methylococcaceae bacterium | reverse complement strand
ATCGCCAGCTCAAAACGCTGCCACATTAAGCCCGGGGTAAACAACGGCGACTGGGTTAGCGCAAATAACAGACTGTCACACGCTTTAGGCAAGGTATCGCCAGTTAACCAAAACTGTTTAGCTGCACCCAGAGATTCCTGCGGCCTACCGGTTTGATAGTTAGCCCAATTAAACTGACAAAGCAGCTCAGTATTGTCATTGCTTTCATAATTTTGAATGAATTCAGGCCAGCGTACTTGCCTTGCCAAATAATCCAACCACTGCGGCTTCAATAAATTCGCCTGTCGGGAGTCTTTGTAATTTGTCAAAAATGCCAACACGCTATCAGTTTGAACCAGATTATTTTTTAAATATTGATAGCGCAACAACGGATATAAGGGGTAATCAGTCAGCCCCTCACTAAGACTTAAAAAGGCTTGTTCATTGCCCTGCTCCAAGAATTTTTCAGCTAACAAAAAATTAGCGCGTTGCTGTTCTATTGCAGAATCTGCCGCGGCGCATGGCAAAACCATTAAAATACTGAGCAGTAACCCACCCAATCCACGTTTTATCAAATCCACTACCCTAACAAAGTCACACACTGGTTAACCCGGCACTAACACGTCGAAACGTTTCATTAATTCGGCAATATTTTTTCGATACAAACTATTAACAGGCAAACACAAATCACCGCAAGTTAAACCGCGCTCTTGTAACGATTCTATTTCGACGTAAACATCGTTCACATCGTATATTTCCAACGCTTTAAATATGCTCGCAGTATCTTTCATGCCAACACAGTCAGGGTTTTGATTATTTTTCAAATGAAAGACTCCGTCATCAAGCAATAAAATGCTTACCGACTGATCGAAAGCCGCTGTCGTTAACACTATATCTAATATCTCCTGAACATAGACCCCGCTATGAACAGGCTTACGTAATACGAACAAAAAATGCTTCATAACCTCAACCAAATACGATAAATCTATCGGCGACCAAGGTCGCCTCAACCAACTGCCCCAACCCTGAAATACGAAAACCATCAGCCAAATCATTATCTAATTTGCCCTGCCGTTTAGACTCATCCGAGCACAACAATCCGCGCCGTTGTGCCGCCGACATACCCACCACCAAATCTACTTGATAACGTCTAGCCAAATCACTCCATTGCGAGGAAAACTGTAATTCATCATCAGGTGGCGAGGCATATTTGAAAGCGTGATAAATGCCATCATGATAAAAAAACACCCGAAATATCTCATGCCCAGCCGCCAAAGCTCCGGTAATAAATCGGTAGGCAGCATGGCCCGCATTCGATTGATAAGGACTAGCATTCACTTGCACAGCAAACTTCATTTTTTGCACCTTAATATCTTTATGCAACACGACTTAAACATCGCACCCTGCCGATATTATGCATCAAATCCCAAAAAACCAGTTTGAGGAGGATGGACTAACGTCCACATTAAAAATTCAACGCATTTTAATCGCACTTGGATGACGGATTAACATCGACAATTGGCCTTTGTTTTTATTCAGCCAACCGCGCACTTCGACGGTTTTGCCTATGTATTCATTCACATCAGGAAACAATTCCAGCCATTGCTGTCCGATACGCGCCTGAAAGCCACCTGAAAACTCCAGATACACTGACTTGCGGGTATTTCGTACTCCGCTCACCTTGCCAACGACACGCGTCCAGCCGGAATGAGGTTCCGCAGCTAAGTTAGCGACAGCGATGGGTTGATATTGCGCTTGCTGCCAAATACCAAGCTGGGCTTTTTCTGCCTGTTCCTCCGCTTTCACCAATTCAGCGACATACAACAAATTAGGCGGATAAATACTGACTTCGGCAAGACCAGCTGCAACCAATTGCAGGTTGATATGCTCTTTGTTGTCTGTAAACAAATGCGCCAAAGTTCGGCCGTACTTGTCGGTTTTTTCTGCTGCAAGCTCCAGACGCACACGCGAATTTTGCAGTTTATTTTGCAACCAACGCTTCGCATCTTCACCTCCGGCGTCAGCCAGTTTGTCGCGGTGTTGAACTTCCGGCGTATTGATGCCCAACAAACGAATTTTACGGCCATCTTCAAGCACCACGGTATCACCGTCATAGACTGTCTTGACCCGGAAAAAATCGTATCCCGGCTTTATAGCAAGCTTTTTAACTTGCGCGTCCGGATAAGCCCGATCAGAAAAATGCGCTTTACCGTTAGCATCCTGCCATTGATAGACATCGGCATTCGCCAAGCCTGACAATACCAGCCACAAAACCAATATAACGCTTACCATTCGCCCGTTGCCCGCTAAAAATTTCTCTGTCATATCGTTATTATCTGGTCCAATCGCCTGAAGGCGCGCACTTTGCATGTCGTTGGAGTTTAGTGCAACATTGCCCGATTTTTTTGATTCTGCTTTTACGACTGTATTTGACTATGATCACCATCATCCAGCGCGTCACCTCCGCCAGCGTTACCGTCAATCAACAAATTATCGGCCAGATAGACACCGGCATCATGGCACTGGTCGCCGTAGAAAAAGCAGATACCGAAAAAGACGCCGCACGTCTGTTGGAACGCATCCTTAATTACCGGATTTTTGCAGACGCTGACGACAAAATGAATTTGAGTTTGCGGGATATAAACGCCGGTTTATTGCTGGTGCCGCAATTCACCTTGGCCGCCGACACCCAAAAAGGCAACCGCCCCAGTTTTACTCCGGCCGCATCGCCCGAATATGGCAAGCAATTGTTTGAGTATTTACAACAACTGGCTAGACAAGCCTGGCCCACGGTGCAATTCGGCCAATTTGGTGCCGATATGCAAGTGGCATTAGTCAATAATGGCCCAGTAACGTTTACTTTGCGAAGCCATACAGCTCCATAAATTGCCGCAATTTGACGAGCGAGCGCCCAGCTTTTGAGTGACTTGTTCCCTGACCAATCTGCTTTGATGATTTAGCTTGTTGCTGACAATTAAATCAACTTGTCACCAAATTTTAATAGTTGTTCTTCATCATTGAGCTGTTTATAGACTGGACCGAAACCGAAAAATCACCGGACAGTTCTATTGACTACCTCAACTTTTTGGATTGCTGCTAATGAATAAAAAACTGCTTCTCCCCTTATTTATCACCGCGCTAACCGAGGCAACCAGCGCCCAGGCAAGTTTCACGCTGATCGCCCAAGCAGGGTTAACCGGCTTATACGACTTATCCACTGCCACCTCAGGCCCGCTGGAAAGCGGTGTAGCAGGCAATACGCTGGGTGGTTTGGGTTCCGGCCTAGCATGGGCGGGCGGCACTGCCTTTATTGCAACTCCCGACCGCGGCCCCAATGCCCTTGCCTACAATGCATCACTGGAAGACACCACCTCATACATCACACGCTTTCAGACCCTAAACATGTCCTTAACCGCCAATTCAGGCAGTGGACTTGCCTTTACTCTGACGCCAACACTGACCGCCACCACCTTACTGTCTAGCCCAACCGCATTGACTTACGGCATAGGCGGCACACCTGCATTAAACGCAACCAACAACACTAATTATTTTACCGGCCGCTCTGACGGTTTTGACCCCAGCCTGCCCTCGTCTAACACCAACAATGCCCGCTTCGATCCTGAAGGTGTGCGAGTGTCGAATGACGGTAAAAGCGTGTTTATTTCCGATGAATACGGCCCGTATGTTCGACAATTCGACCGTACTACCGGCGAGCTAATAAAAACCTTTGCGCTTCCCGACAATCTTGCGGTAGCTGTGCAAGGCCCCACCACCGTCTCCGAAAATGGTACTCACAACACCACTGGCCGGGTAGCCAACAAAGGCATGGAAGGGCTGGCTATCACTCCGGATGGTAAAAAACTGATTGGTATTATGCAGGCTCCGCTGTTGCAAGATACCAAGAAAAACGTCCGTATCGTCACCATCGACATAGCCACCGGCGACACTCATGAATATGCTTATCAATTAACGACCGGATCCGGTGTTAGCGAGATCATAGCGCTCAACGAGGATGAGTTTTTAGTCGGTGAGCGTGACGGCAAAGGCTTAGGTGATGGCACTGCCGCTGTTGCCAAAGAATTGTTCAAAATTAATCTTAGCACTGCCACCGAAGTATCCAGCCTCAGTGGCGATCTATCGATTCAATCGGCAACTATCAATAAAATTTCAGTACTGGACGTCAAAGCCATTCTGGTTGCCAACGGCATCAGCGCTGACAAAATCCCGGCCAAAATAGAAGGTTTAGCCTTTGGCGAAGATGTCACCGTGGCAGGCCAATTGCTGCATACCCTGTATGTCAGCAGCGACAACGACTTTCTTTCTACCGCAGTAGCTTCAGGCATAACGATTGCCAATCCCAGCATGTTTTATGTGTTCGGTTTTACCGACGCCGATCTGGGTGGCAGCACCGTATTGCAAGCCCAACAAATCAGCGCAGTACCTTTACCAAGCGCAGCCTGGTTGTTTGGCAGCGCTTTTATAGGCCTGCTTGGCTTCCATAAAAAACGTCAATCCAGATAATCTGCCTTATCACCGCCAGCTTGATAACTCAGCTGGCGGTCTTGTCACTCATGCCTAACATGCAGCATCCATTGAGCGAAAGACTTAACGTTTCGCGCCGCACATCCCTTCGCCACAAATAAATCGCCAAAATCACGATCGCAATCTCCACACCAAACGCTCTGTGCAAAATAAAATTTAACCACCAGGGCTCATAAACTCTGGAGACAGTGATCAAAGAGAAAGGCTTGTTCACGAACGGTGCCAGCCAATAGATATTACTGGCAATAAAGTCCAGGAACATGTGCAACAAACCGTTAGCCGTAAATATCATTGCCAACACCGATAACTCCTTGCGTTTTGCAGCGTGCAACCAAAATGCGCTGAGCATCAGCAACAACAGCCAGACCATGGGGAAATGGCTGTAATAGCTGTGGTGCGGATGGGCTCTATCATCGAAGCAGTAAAAATAAATCATATCCAAATCTGGCGCGACGGCACCGAATAGACCGGCGCGCATAAAGCTCAGGCGGGACACGCCATGGTGTTGGATGCGTGGAAACAGCAGTGTCGACACAATGTAGCCGGCGGGTAAATGAGCAATAATCATAAGTATCTCGGATTTATGTTTGGGAGAACGACGGCCGATGACCGTCATCCGTTCGTGGCCTGATTAAAGCGACGTTTGACTATCGACCGTATTTTTGCCGGTCGACTGACTAATTCCATACCAGTCCAGACGCCGCGTCGTTAGCATCGCCAAGCTCAGCAACACAAATAACAGCAATGAACCCAGCATCAGCGCGTTATCCTCGGATTCCAGCAAACCGTACAAGCTGGCGAACAAACCGGCCAGCAATGCCCCTGCCGCCAAGCCACGTTTAGCGCTATGCAATACCGCGCTGAGATAAATGCCGATCAATGTCACGCAAGCCGTGGTCGCAATCAAATAGGCCATCACGAAATCCAGATGCTCCGACAAACTCAACAGTAAGAGGAAAAACATCGCCAGTGCTAAGCCGACCAATGCATATTGAGCAGGATGTATCGCCAAGCTTTTTAGGATTTCGAACAGGAAAATCGCCGCGAACGTTAGGCAAACAAACAAAAAGCCGTATTTTGTCGCCCGGTCGGACAGCGAATAGATATTGATCGGCTCCATCAACTTAATACCGAAGCTGTCGTAACAGCTGATGGCACGGCATTTATTCAAACTTTCGGCGACATTGGACGCCAACGAATCAACCGTCCACAACGCATGAAAACCTTCTTGACCGATTTGCTGACTTTGCGGATCAGGCAGAAAGCGGCCGTAAAAGCTGGGATGTTGCCAAGCCGAGGACAGCTCGACCCGCGTTTGTTTACCAGCCGGGATAAAATCCAGCGATTCGATACCGCGCAATTTCAGGGTAAAAGCAAACGGCATATTGAGCGGGCCGGACTCTACCGATAGAGTATTCAGCGAGGCATGCATCCCGTTAACCGCATCCATCGGCAGTTCTGCGCCTTGTTCGAAGGCATAATGTTTGCCGTCTAATTCCACTCCCGGCGCTTCCAGTACGCCGCGCATATCGGACAGCACCACGCTGGTATAAGGCACGCCAACACTGATCTGGCCGTTATGCAGCGGCTTGGGATTGCCGTAACCACCCGGCAAATTAACGTCGCCTTTAACGCTGACGTTCAGCACGTAGGTACGCACCTTAAACAGCCCGCGCTGCTTGGTTTCGGTGGACAGCTCGCCGTTTATGTTCAGATGTTCCGGTAAAAAATATAAAACCCGGTTATCGACGCGCTCCACAACTTCGCGCGTAGGCACGCCGTCTTGCCGCGTCTCGATCACTTCCGTCCAATGTTCGCTGTACGGCACCACCAGCAAGGGCCCGAACAGCTGTTGCGGCCCGGCGGAACTGGAGGCAATGTCATTCACCACCTGTTGCTGGCGACTTGCACGCTCACTGACCAAATTTTCTATCATGCCGATCGGCACCAGCAAGACCAAGGTCAGGCCCAGCATCATGCCGATTTTTTGCCAAAGTTTTCTTTGCATCGTGTTGCTCCTGTAACGTTAAAAGACGATACAAAGCATGCACCTGCACGGTGAGGAGATAATGTTGGGAATGTGAAGCGGGGGTGAAGTCTTGACTGGTTTTTTTACAATCTATGAATACTCGGCCTTAAGATTGGCTAATGATCTTCCCAAAACAATCGCATCATGAGGAACCAATACATAAAACCAACGCTTAGTGCCGCTGTTTTTAGCGTGTTCATTTGCATACCCACACCAACGGCTGGCAGCACGGGCTTTTAGCTGAACCTCTTCAGTGTTGATTTGGTCGGCTCGTTTTGGCTCAATCAGCAAATAGTGAGCAGCGCATTCCACTACAAAATCCGGCTCATAGTTTTGGCCGTTCTGGTATTCGATACGAAATTGTCCGGATGCCGGTTTCATCCATTTAAGCACGTCATCATCGTCCTCCAGCAGTTGCGCTAATCGCCATTCCCCTTCAACTGAATCAAACTTCTGGTAAGGGTAACAGCATTTGCCAAAGCCCTTGAATACCATCTGGCGAATAGCGCGTTTGTCGGCAATAGGGGCGCGGAAGTCGCGTGGTTTCTCACCGGCAGCGAGCGTAAAGGTTGCGGGCTTAAGCACTTCAAAACCTTGAGTAACTTTGCCGATGTAATCAGTAGGCGTTGTCCATTGATTTTCTCGCAGTTGAGCCCAGATAAATTCGCTTAACTGTTTTTGCCAATAAACCAAAACGTTTTCGACTTGGCTCTCGTTAGTTAGATAAGCACGCAATCGGGTTATCACTTGACCGGTCAACTTGTACAACAACTCGGCATGTTCATCGTAATCAATTTCATCCTTGTCCATCAGGTTCCGAACCAAATAGTTTTCCAACTGTTCTTCATGGGCATCCTGCCCTGCCCAATGGATACTGGTTTGTTGGTTATTATCCAAATGTTGCAACAGAATTTCCTGGCTGACCGGCTGGAAGTTAATAAGTTCCAATCGTTGCAGATCAAAATCCTGGAAACCGTAATTGACTTCGCGGGTGGGTAATACCACAATTTTCGGCACATCCAAGGTCAGTTCAATCAGCTTTTCAGTGACCGTATGAACAATATCAGCCACCTCGTTGTCGCTCAGCAACTTCTCTATTTCAAATTCAGGAAGAAATCGCTGCATGGGCGGATTGTCTCGCACAACTTGTTGAACCCGCCGCACCACAAGTGCTTGAACATCTTCCTGACTCAATTCTTTACTTGATGCCAATTTAGCGGCTTCTTCTTCAACAACTTTTAAGACGATTTCAGCAACTCTGGTTCGTTGTTCACTCTGTGGTTTTATATCGTAGCGTCCTCCAACTTCTGAGATTTCACGATCATCCTGAGTCGCCGATTTGCCGGTAGTTAGCATCTCCAAATAAGATGGCGTGGTAATTATCTGCGGTTTTTTATCCGGTATATCGGCATCGTCACCGCCGATATAAATCACTTTGCGGATAATCGACTCCGCATCATTGGCACGGTCAATAATCTCCTGAAAACGGTCATGGGCAATAATAGTAAGCCGATCTACTGCTTCAACGCCGGTACGTTTCCCATAAGGCAAGCGCAAGCCGCGGCCTATGGTTTGTTCGGTCAGAATTTCTGAGGCTGAAGCCCGTAGCGGCACAATCGTGTAAAGGTTGGTGACATCCCAGCCTTCTTTCAGCTTGTTGACATGAATCACAATCTCGGTATGTTCATCATGCTCCACGGCCAGCAAGCGCTGCATGGCTTCGTCCGACTCTTCGCCTGATTGATTGGAATGCACCTCGATGACTTTACCCTGATAACGTCCCTCAAAAAAATCGGCGGATTCGATCAGGGTTTTGATGGCTCCAGCGTGGCTGGTATCTTGCGCCACTACCAGCATAAACGGTTTTACCGGTTTGACTTGATGCGTGCTGGCAAAGGAAAGCAATTCTACTTTCACGTATTCATGATGATGAATACCGTCTTCCAGCTTTATCTTTTCCAGTTCCTTAGAACTGTACTGATCGGCACGAAAATCCTTACGTGTTGCAACTGCCGGTATTTTTACAAAGCCGTCATTCAGCGCACTGGCTAACGGATAGTGATAAATGATATTGGCAAAGTCACGCGGTTTGGCGCCGGTGGTTTTCGGTGTCGCGGTCAGTTCGATACCCAATACGGGTTTAAGGTCGTTAATCGCTTTAGCACCGGCACTGGCGTAATAGCGATGTGCTTCGTCCATTAACACCACCAAATCAGGCAGCCCAGCCAGATAGTCGAAATAAGACTCGCCTATGTACTCCTGCAAACGGCGCACTTTGGCTACCGAAGACTTGGCCGCGCCTTTTTTGGCGTCGCGGGCATTTATTTTGGCAATATTAAAAATATTGATATGCGGCGCACTTTCATAAGCGAACAGATCGGCGGTTAAGGTCTGTGGCACCGCATAATCCAAGCGCACGCCTCGCCCGCTGTCATAATCTTCGCCCGTGATTATTACCGGCGGCATTTGTGCGATTTCCGGGATACCGGCAAACACATATTTGGGATGTCCCAGCGTGAAATCCTGTTTCAGTTTCTCGTAAATAGTCAGGTTGGGCGCCAACACCATAAAATGTCGGCTGCGCCCGGTCAGATACAGCCAGGCAATCATTGCGCCCATCAGCCGAGTTTTGCCGACACCGGTGGCCAGTGCAAAACACAGAGACGGAAACGTGCGCTCAAAATCTTTGACTGACGGATACTGCTGCCCAATCACCGTCAACCAATGTTGCAAATCCGGATCTTGGCTTAAGTTCAGCTGATCCAGCAGAGCAACCAGAATATCCAGTGATTCACGCTGTGGGCTGCGGAGCGAAAGACGGGCGGCGAGTTGATTGGCGATTTTTTGCCCGTTCATCCTAAAAAACTCAGTTGATGGGTGCCAAAGGCCGTTCGTGCTGAGCCTGTCGAAGCATGAGCGGCCTTTGGCACATCCACCCGTTTGGTGAGCCTTCCGAAACCCCGTCCACCCTTCGACAAGCTCAGGGCGAACGGGATTTCGGAAGGCTTAACTGATTTTTTTAGGTCCATAGGAATGCTCATATTTTTCTTTTTTGTGATTTATTCTTCTTCGTTATCTAAGGCCTGCGAGATTTCTAAATCCTCGCTGCTCTCATCATCCGGCAGCACATTCAGGCTGAAACTGTAGTCGTCGTGATCCCACTCGCATTTGTTTAAGATGGCTTGCGGAATCTTTTTTAGCGTCAGATTGGCAAAGGCATTGGTTTCGGCCATGAACGCCTTGCAGCAAATCAACAAAGTGCGGGTGTTGCCGACCTCGTCGCTGATCACTTTAAGCTGGTCGTGACTCAGACTACCAGTAGTGACGTAGATAAAATCGGTTTCGGTACTATGGCCGTGCATCCAGAAATGCGCTTGGCTGGGGGCATAATGAAAGCCCATGTGTTTGCACATGGCCTCACTGAGCATTTCGGCGTTGTATTCCTTGTTAATAATCCAGTTACCCCAGCTATCTTTCTTCAGTAATGACGGAGCTAAACGGAAATAGCGGAAACCGCCGCCACCTTGCCAGTTAACGGCTTTACTGATGCCGCCTTGGTCTTCGCCGGTTATGACTTTTTTCAGACGCGGCACGATATGAGTTTCGCAGTGGTCACCCAGCTCAATCATGATCCAGCGGCGGCCCATTTTGTGGGCAACTGCGCCGGTGGTGCCGGAACCGGCGAATGAATCCAAAACCAAATCGTTGGAGTTAGTGGCTATTTCGAGAACACGCTGAATTAGACTTTCAGGTTTAGGTGTTGCAAAAGGATCGGTTTTATTAAATGAGATAACTTCTCTTTTTGCTGCTTGGTTATTGCCAACATCTTCATGCCTCCAAACAGTTGTTGGAACAGTGCCACCTCTGACTTTGTCCGCAAATTTTTTTAAGCGCGGCACAGGGTTAGTTCCATTCTTGCCCCACCAAATGAGGTTATTCGCAACGTTTTTTTCATGCGAGTTTTTATCGAAAGCCCAAACTCTTATTTGGTTTGGCCATACTTCTTCATTTGTGTTTGGATTTGTAATTGGATAATAGAGATTGGGGCGTTCATCTTTCGATTTAGCACATGTGTAATCTGCAGAACTCCATGCTCCCCTTGGGTCGCTATCCGGGTTCTTGAAGTTTTTTTCTTGCTTTTGACTGCGGGCTAATAAATTAGGTCGCCAAATTTCCTTATTTTTTGAGAACACGAGAATATGATCATGATTGAGGCTTAGCCACTTAGCATCATTTTGTGGTGAAAATTTTTTTTCCCACATTACATTAGCCACAAAATTCCCCCGCCCAAACACCTCATCACACAACACTTTCAGATAATGCGCTTCGTTATCATCAATGGTAATCCACAGCGAGCCATCCTCAGCCATCAATGTCCGAATCGCTTCCAGTCGATCCCGCATCAACGACAACCACAATGAATGCTCCACGCCATCGTCATAATGGGTAAAGGCGCTGCCGGTGTTATAAGGCGGATCGATAAACACGCACTTCACTTTACCCGCATATTGCTGTTCCAATGCCTTCAGCGCCAGCAAGTTATCGCCGTGAATCAGCAGATTATCGTAGGAACTTTGGGTAATGTTGCTATCCGGCGTCTCAAACGGAATTTCAGCTTGGGCGGATTGAACCGGCTTATGGGCGCGATAAGACAGGCTTTTATCTTCCAGTAAAATGCGCGGCTCCAAACGCGGGCGCTTGTCTTTACCAATCCAGGTCAGTTCTAGTTTTTGTTTTTTGCTCATAGTGTTTTCAAGTTTTCCTAAATGTCATGCTTAGTTAAAGATAACTCGGTTTCTTTAACTAAGGAACAAGTTAAGGTAACGATCAAAGGTGTATAAACGCCCCCGTTGCTGTCCGGTAACTTCTCGCAACAGATTTAGCTTTTCCAAGTCACGGATCAGCGCATGGGCGGTTGGCGTGCTAACGGCTAATTTTTGTTCAAAATCTGTTGCAGACACAATCGGTTGCTTGTAAAGAAGATTAAGTGCCAACCGTGCATTGGGCGCGCGTTTACCCAAATGCAACAAGGATTGCTCTGCTTCTGTGCGTAGCAGCAATATCTTATGGAAAGTTTCCCGCCCCTTGGTTGCCGTCTCGGAAATCCCTTGCAGAAAAAACCGAACCCAGTGAATAAGGTCATTCGACATCCGCACCCGCATCAAGGCATCGTAGTAGCTGGCGCGGTGTCGCTCGAAAAAGTCGGACAAATACAGCGAAGGCTTTGCCAGCAGCCCATTACTGACCAGATACAAGGGCACCAACAAACGCCCTATACGCCCATTGCCATCCAAAAATGGGTGAATGGTTTCAAACTGGTAGTGACTGATCGCCAAGCGCACCAAATGCGGTACGGTGATGTTGTCGTTGTGCCAGAATTTTTCAAGGTCACTCATCAGTTCCGGTACACCATCAGGATGCGGCGGGATAAAAACCGCATCCATCAGGCTGGAACCGCCAATCCAATTCTGACTAATGCGAAATTCTCCCGGCTGTTTGTGTTCGCCACGAACACCGCTCAGCAAAACTTCATGGGTTTGTTTGAGCAGGCGATTAGACAAAGGCAGCGTTTGTAACTCGGCAATCGCCGTGTTTACTGCGTCGATGTAATTTCGCACTTCGCGCCAATCATCACGCTTTTCAGGCAGGATGTGGTCTTCCGGCATCAAGGCTTCATCAATGCCGGTTTGGATGCCTTCAATACGGCTGGAGGTTTGCGCCTCCTTGACGACGTGCATTTCAATGAACAAATCAATATCCGGCACAATCAGGGAAAAGGCATTCAACTCTCCCAAAGCACGATTGGCTGATTCCAGTAGTGCGTTGATGATAGGGTCTTCCCAAAGCCATTCGTGATTGACAGGAACAGGCTCGAAACTTTTGTATTGGTAGCGACTCAGCCAGACGCCTGCTTGAAAGGTTTCAAATTTCATTGCTGTGCTTACTCATCATATTGCATTACTAACCCGTTACGTTCTTTACTGGCGGCGTAAATGGTTAATTTCAGCTCGGTATTATCGGTTTGTTCATAAAGCGGACGGCGGGTTGATAGCCGCTCGCTGGAAGCAAGAATGGTGGGTACGCCTTCGCCGCGCCGTTCAATCATATTCTGCCGATTGCTTGCAGGGTCGGCAGGAAAGTAGCGGCTCAGCAGGTTGACCAGCGTTTCATTGCGGGTGATGCTGTTGGCATCCATGCTATCTACAGTAAGACTATTCGGCAGACCGCCCGGCGTGCTTAATTCCAGGCGATCACTGAATAGATGCAAGCGTATACGGCTGCCGTGCATGGCGTAATCCCGGTGCGCCACGGCGTTGACGATGGCTTCGTATACCGCCCCCAGATCAAATTGAGGAATATCGATGCGCCCCGGACGTTTAACCGCTTCTATTTTCATGTTGCGCTTAACAAAATTGAACGCCTGCTGAATCTGGCTATCGACGGGGCCATCGCAATCCTGGGCATCCAGCTGGTATTCGGCATTTCGCTCTGTGCCGCTGTAAGCAACACATTGCACATAGGCAGAAGACAGATAATCCGTTGGTCTGGCAGTCAGGAGCAATACCCCGGTGACGGTCAGACGCGGCTCCTGTTCTTCATTTTCAGCAACCAGGTAGGGCTTTTTTAGCTGCATTTTTTCCGGCAAATCGCCACGCAAGAAACGTGTTTTCAACGCGGGGTCGATAGCGTCGTCGGGCATGGCATTCGGGACCACTTGTTCATCAAAGCGGATTAAGCGCACCATACTGCGCTGCTGGAACATGCGGGCCAAGAGTTCGGGCGGCATTTCACGCTTAGTTGAGCCAACGCGATGATAATAACCGTTGGGGCTGCGATGCACGAATAGGCTTTTTGGGATTTTGACCCACACCACGGGCTTGGGATTACCTTGAAAATCGGGAATCTCAATAAGACGGGTTTCAATCAACACCGGTGGTTGGACAGCCTGGGCCAGGTTTGATAACCATTGGTCGACTGTATCGAGGTGTTCCTGGGCAATGCCTTCGACTGCACGGGTTTTGTCATTGATGCCCAGCACCAAAATACCGCCACTGCCATTGGCAAAGGCAGCCAGTTCATCGGCAATGCTGTCGCGTTGTGGACTTTCAACCTTCTGGCCTTTAATAACCAGCGTTTTGAATTCATAGCCTGAATCTTCTCCCAGACGGATCTGATAAATCAGTTCCCGTATCAGTTCGGTGGTATTGATCATGTTTGCTTTCCCCTTACATGCCAACGGATGGCAAACAGGCGTTCACGGCGTTGGTGCATTTCCAAGGCTGCTTCAATATCCGCTAATAACCGGTCTTCCTCTGACTCGATTTTTTTCTTTTCTTCGTGATAGTCCAGCATGAGTTGGTCACGCTCGCGCTCTCGTTGTTTGAGGACTTTTTTAGCCTGCATTTTTTCTTGAAGCGTCGGCAGCTGTCTGGATGCTTTACGCGCTTCCTTAATTTCTTGATCAAGCTGTTTGATACGAATATCCAAGGCAATGCGGCGATCTTCAGCCCAACGGTCCAGTTTTTCGGTTTCTTCGTCGTAGTAGTGTTCGTTATCTTTTTCAGCAGTTTTTACGTTGTCAGCCACAAGCGCCTTGAGCTGTTCTTCCAATTGGGCTGATTGCGTAAGCGGGGTATTCGGGCTATTTTCTTGCACCGGCAGTTCCAGCAGACGATCAATGGTATCAGGATGTAGCTTTTCACCTGTTATTGTGCGGGCGGCGAGTAGTAGATGCTCGATGGTTTGTTTAGCGGTTTTTAGAATCAATTTTTCCAAGACAAGCTCACCCGACTGGCCAATCAATTTTTGTAAATCGGAATATTGTCCATCCCGATGGGCGGTGTATTCAAAGACCAATTCTGCGGGCGAAGTGTCAAGCTCTAATGCCGCTAATTCAGCTTTAGCCTGTTCTATTAAGTCCTCGCCTAAGCCTTCATTGGTGCGGAAGAATTTGGCATCGGATTCATCAGCCCGCTGCCAATCAATGTCATACCAACTTCCCTCGCTGGTGCCCGGCGGGGTATAAAAAAAACGATGCTCATTAAATTGGGCTTCCGGCAATTGCATTCGGGCCAGTTGCAGAAACCGTTGCTGGTAATCGTTAAGGTGTTGCGACGTTTCCTCACGACGCAAATTAAGCCGTTTGACGACATCGACATCAAAGTTTTCAAGTAATGAGCGGCGGGTATCTTGTGAACGTGCTTCCAAGTCAGTTTGAAACTCAGCTTGAAGCCGGTTAAATTCCTCTTCAATCTGGTCGTCATTCCGGCACTTTTGGTAGATGTCATGGATACGCCGCTCAATATCCATGCCCGATTCTATGGAGCCCAGAATTTCATCTGAGGCACCGAAGACACCTTCAAACAACTTAAATTTATGACTTAACAGCTCAAAGACACGTTCATCGGCACGGTTACCTTTATTGATAAAGTTCACAACGACAACATCGTGTTTTTGACCATAACGGTGTACACGACCAATTCGCTGCTCCACTCGTTGCGGGTTCCAGGGCAAGTCGTAGTTGATGAGTAATGAGCAAAATTGTAAGTTGATACCTTCGGCGCCGGCTTCGGTACATATCATGATGCATGCACCATCACGAAATTTATCAACTAAAGCGGCTTTCATGTCAGAGCTCTTGGAACCGGAGATACGCGAGGAGCCGTGATGTTTTTTCAGCCAGGCCTGGTAAATTTGCTTTGAGGCGGTATCGTTGTTACTGCCATTGAGCAATACCAACTGATCGAAGTAGCCATGCTCCCCCAACTGCTCGCAGAGCCACGTTTGGGTGCGTACAGACTCGGTAAAAATAACTGCTTTACGCGCCCCGCCCAGCCGTTCTGTAAAATCAAACGCTTTGCCTAATACCCTTAACAAAGCATCAAACTTTGAGTTTTGTGTAATATCGCTGGCAAGTTGTTTAAAATCCTTAAGCTTATCGATTTCTGCTTGCAGGGCTTTTGCATCAATAAGATCTTCATCCGTAATATCGTTGGTATCCGCAAGATCGTCCATTGCTTCGTAATCTTGCAGCGCATCGATTAATGGCAGTTTCTTTTCCAGCCTGTCGATCATCGTTTCCAATGTGCCTTGAATAGCATAGGCAGAAGAAGCCAGAATTTTACGGATAACTAGAGTTACCAAATGACGGGCACCCGGCTTGATAGCCAACAAATCATCTTGCTGTAAATAGCTCGATACTTCGCTGTAAAGATTTAACTCTTCTTGTCCGGGGCGGAAATCTTCTGTCAATGAGTAGCGCTTGGTGAATTTGATCCCGCCTTCCTGTTGAACTTGTCTACGCAGAGTACGACTGCAAATTTTCTTTAATCGAGAGCGCAGTAGGGCAAACTCAGCCTCATCCAACTTGGGTCGGCAGGGAACGCTCCCGGCGTTTCCCTGCACTTCCCACATCCATGTGGGTCGACAGTAGCGGGCTTTGAATGATTCAAGGTCACCAAAGAAATGCGGGTCGATAATTGAAGTTAGGCCATATAGTTCCTGCAGGTTATTCTGCAAAGGGGTTGCAGATAACATTACTTTAGGTCTGCCTGCAAGAGCGCTCTCCAGCTTTTTCGCAGTTTTTGCACCGTCGGCTTTATAGATATTTCGCAGTTTATGCGCTTCATCCAGCACCACCATATCCCAGGGAATTCTGGCTAATTCAAGGTCTTTGCGAGCGGAGAACTCATAGGAGCAAATCACTATTTCTTTGCCATCCCTATCAAATGGGTTGACGATGCCTGATTTTATTTCCGCATTAAAGTTTTTAGCTTCAAGAATTCTGGAAGGTAATGAAAATTTCTCCTCCAGCTCTTGGCTCCACTGTTTTCGTAACGTAGCAGGAACAATCAATAACAGTTTGCGCTTTCGTTCCGCCCATTTTTGGGCCAGCACCAGACTGGCTTCAATGGTCTTACCTAAACCCACCTCATCGGCAAGAATAACGCCATTGGAAATTGGCGATGCCAATGCAAATAGCGCGGCTTCTACTTGATGCGGGTTCATGTCTACTTTGGCACTGGCGATGGTTTGAGTCAGGGATTTTTCAGCCTTACCCTCTAGTGAGAGCCAATGCGCAAAGTAACCACTTTGGTAGGCTGTATACATTAATCCTCCATCTTCGATGACCCACTATTCATGGGTTGAAATGATTCTTTCCGGCTCAGAAAGTCATTTACAGCTAAGCGAATTAACCAGGCTATAGAGAGGCCATGTTGATCTGCCAATGCTTGAAGCTGCTGGTATTGTTCGGTAGGGAGGGTAACTGTGGTTCTGACTGTTTTCATGGGCACACCTTATTGCATCACTTTGCATCATTGTAATGCAGTTGGCATCTGAAGACTTCCTCTTAGATGGGGGATAAATTGAAACATTAACTCATTAACGGCAAACTCAATACCGCCTCCGCGCCGCCATTCACAGCATTCCCAACCACAATATCGCCTTGATGCAGTAACGCCACTTCCCTGACAAACGCCAAGCCCAGGCCGGTACTCTTAAGGCCATTGCTCGGGCGCGGCAGTGAGTAGAAGCGTTCGAACAACCGATCCAGCGCATAATCCGGGATGCCAGGACCGTGGTCGCGGATACGCAGGATGATCTTGTCATTTCGGCGTTCGCCGACAATTTCGATAGCCGTGTTTGTCGGCGAAAAAGCGATGGCATTGTCGATCAAATTGGACAGCGCCTGATGCAGTAAAAAGCTTTCGCCATTTACCCACAATTCTTCCGGAAGCGATAACGCAGTAGTCAGCTGGCTTTGCGCCAGTTGCGGGGCTTTTTCCGCCAGCGTGGATTGCAGCAGTTCGCCCAATTCTATCGCCACCGGCTCCGACAACTGCTGGCGTTGCTCGACGGCCGCGAGTCCCAGTAGTCGTTCGATCAGCTGATCCAGGCGCTCTGCTTGTTCGCGGGCATTGCTGGCGAAACGATGACGCTCGGCATCTGGCAGCGGCTCGTCCAGTAATTCCGCCGCGCCGCGAATCGCCGCCAGCGGACTTTTCATTTCGTGAGTCAAGGTTTGCACGTAACGCTCGACGTATTGTTTGCCTTCCAGCTCTTGACGCATGGTTTCCAATGCCTGGGCCAAGGTAGCTAATTCCGCACTGCGCAACTTGGGCGGACTGACTTTGCGACCGGAGGTGACGGCACGAGCGTAGCCAACCAATAAATCGATGGCGCGAGTAAGCCGCCAAGTAAACAAAGCACCGAACGCCAGCGCCGCCCCGAATAGCCACAATGCTCCGCGTTGCACAACTGCTTTGCTGGATTCGACGATAGGCTGCAGCAATGCCGTAGGATAGGCAACAGTGACGACGCCGATTACCCGCTGACCGTCGCGCACCGGCGCAGCGACATGCATCACCGAGCTATTTTTATCGTCTACCCCAGCCTGGGATGAGCGTGCGCCGTATTGTCCTTGTAAGGTCAAATAAACGTCATTCCAACGCGAGTAATCCTGACCAATCGCCTGACCGGCAGAATCGAAGCGCACAATGCCGGCAGCATCGGTCACATAAACCCGGTAATCCAAACTCTGTTTAGGAAACCCAAAAATCGTCGCCGATACCGGCCGTTTACTGTAACGCTGCACGGCCTGCGCAAAACTGCCGTCGGCGATACGGCCTTGCAGCAGATCAGGTGCGGCCAGTTCGGCTAATAGATTGGTAGTGTCGACCAAGCTGGCTTCCAACGCGGTACGCACACCGGGACTGATCTGCCGTACCACCAACCACAACACCAATAGCCCGGCCACCGCGACCAGAAAGAAATAGCCCAAAAACAGCCGTACCGATAACTTCATGAGCTTTGTAGGCTGTAACCTAGCCCCCGGTGGGTGCGAATAGCATCCTGGCCAGGCTCCATGGCGCGAAGCTTGGCGCGCAGGGTTTTAATGTGAGTGTCGACAGTGCGGTCGAAAACTTCCGACGGATCGTTCCAAATGCGCTCCAATAATTGTTCGCGGGAAAAAATGCGCTCGGGATGTTCAATCAATAGCTTCAGCAGCAGGAACTCATAGCGCGTTAAATCCAATAATTTGCCGCAGTAGCGTATGCGCCCGGCAGCGCTGTCCAGCTCGAATGCCGATGCGGTATGGAATTGCGCATCGACTACAACAGTCAGCCGCCGCAAAATCACCCCGACCCGCGCCACCACCTCACGAGGGCTGAACGGCTTGGTGACATAATCATCGGCACCGATTTCAAGGCCAACGATACGGTCGATCTCGTCGCCATGCGCGGTCAGAAAAATCACCGGTAGATTGGAAAATCGCCGCAGCTGGCGGCAAAGATCGAAACCATTGCCGTCCGGTAAGCCAACATCGAATATCGCCAGCGCAAACTCCTCGCATTGCAACCGAGCCAAAGCCAGTTGCGCCAGGTCGACATGCTCCGGCTGATAGCCGCTGCTGGACAGTGCGTAGATCAATGTATCGGCAATAGCTTGTTCGTCTTCGACGATTAGGATGCGTTTGGGGGTGGAAGTGGGCATTGTGCGGCGTCAGAGTTGGTTGTCTGGGATCGATCGGTAGTAGGCAACAGTTGAATAGCTTCCACTAAACTTTAAATGTCCGCAGAAATAGCCCTCTCCAGCGGGAGAGGGCTAGCGGTGCGAAACATGTGTGCATAAATTAGCCTTTATGCCTTATAGGCACTGAATTATCGGCCTTGAACTCAATCACAATTATGCGCCAACTGGCATTGCCGAACTTTACAACACAATTACTTTGGCTTAATAGTTTTTTGGTAACTATTCAGCGTCAATTCGCGTGGCAACAGTTACGTCATAAAATCTGGCAGCTTGCCGTCGAAAAGGAGATTTAACGCCTGAGTGGCCGAAACATTGTTTTTCCGACAAGTAGACAGATAACTGCGGACACG
>JAUYMX010000357.1 GCA_030699345.1 Methylococcaceae bacterium | reverse complement strand
TTTCATAGGTCATTTGCTGTTTATTTAATTCGGGTATAGCAACCGCCAGCAGCTGCCTCTATATAACCTTGTAATTCAAGAATCAGACACATAGATGCGATGATTTCAACGGATTGGCCCGCATTTTCAACTAAATGGTCGATGGAAGTTGGGCTAAACATGATTAGATTCAATAATGTTTGTTGCTCGAGGTCAAGCGTTGATTGCATTCTTGCTGCAAGTGCTTGTTCATCTTGTTGATAGTATTGACTTAATTCTTCGAGAATATCTTGAGTGGTTTCAACCAGTTTTGCGCCTTCGCGGATTAAAGCGTTGCAGCCACGGGCTAACGGGTTATGAATTGAGCCGGGGATTGCGAATACTTCACGGTTTTGTTCCAGCGCCATTCGGGCAGTGATCAATGAGCCGCTTTGTTTGGCAGCTTCAACAACCAGTAAGCCCTGGCATAAGCCGCTGATAATGCGGTTGCGTCTTGGAAAATGATTGGCTTTGGCGGTGGTGCCGGGCGGAAACTCCGAGATCATTGCGCCGGTGTTGACAATTTCAGTGGCTAAGTCTTTATGTCTGGCAGGATATACCCGGTCCAGTCCGGTTCCGGCAACTGCAATAGTGTATCCATGGACATTAAGAGCGCCTTGATGGCTAGCCGCATCAATGCCTAAGGCTAGACCGCTGGTAATGACAAAGCCATGTCGACTTAAATCTTGAGCAAAACTAAAGGCAATATCGATGCCTGAGGATGAGGGGTTGCGACTGCCAACTATGGCAAGTTGAGGGCGTGATAAAAGCTCAGTATTGCCGCGCACAAATAAAATGGGTGGAGGATCGGCAATTTCTTTCAGTTGGGCAGGATAGAGAGGCTCATTTATGGTGATGGCATTATTGTTGGGCTGAGCCAACCACTCTAGGTCGTAGTCGATGGTCGACCAGTCCGGGGCTTTGATAGCCTGGGCAATCTCATTTTTTAATCCCAAGGCTAACAGCGCAGTTTTTGATTCTTTAAATAGCTCCTCAGGCGGAAGGCTTTCCAGTAATTTAAGGAATGTCCTGCAACCTAGACCTGGGATACGTAATAGCGCAAGCCAGTAGCGCAGGTCTGGTTGGGAGTTCGGATTGACGGTATTCAGGGGGTTTTAACTTTATCTAACACGTGAATGGCGCGAGTCGCTTTCATCACTAGGGCATAACTGACGCGCTCAAAAGGTCGGAATACCATAAGCGTGCCGGCAATTTCATCGGGCAATTTCACGTTCTCGTTTTGGGACGCACTATAGGGATCTCGGACGCTGTTGCCGCGTTGGTAAATATCGAGTTCATGGCCGACTAACAAACCATCCTGACTGCCTTTGTCAATGACAACGACATTATGTAGGCCGATTTGCGAGACACCACCCAATACGCTAATGATATTGCCTTGTATGCTGTTTTCAGGCGGACGTGGAAAATAATTCAGTGTAACTTCGTTTTCACTGTTTGGCATTGCTCTATCGCCAATGCGCACTTCGCTCGCTGATTTAGTAATGATTAAGGTTGCCGGATCACCAGCTTGCTGCAGTGATGTATCGGCGATATAAGTGGCCTCATAGCCTAAAATTTCACCGGTTTCTGGGCTTTTGTAAGCGTCGCCAGCTCGATAAATGGTATATGACAAACTCTGGGGCTCATTAATTGAGCGCACATATAACCTATCGCCACTACCGGCAATTAAATGCTCCCCTGCAAAATCAAGGACATAAGGCGCTAAGTTCAATTCATTTTGGCTAACTACTCTGGGCGAGCTTAAAAATTGCGCAATAGTATTGCTGGGGATCAGTTTTATAGCTTCTTTGATAGTGGTTTCACGGATGCAAGGTAAGACTTTGCCGTCTGCTGACACAGCAAAATCCTTGCGGCCGTTCTTATAATCTTCTTCTCGTAATACGCAGGGGGAATTGTCTAATGCCGATGAGGGTTGTTCGTTGCGGGATAAACTAAGCTGCGGCTTGCCGTTTACCATAGAAAAATAAATAGTATCACCAGGATAAATAAGATTTGGGTTTTGAATCTGGCTATTTTGCTGCCATAACTCCGGCCATTGCCAAGGATGAGTCAGGAACTTACCGGATATATCCCAAAGGGTATCGCCTTTAACGACCGTGTATTGATCGGGGTGGGATGGGTTGATTTGCAGATCTGCAGCCCAGGTGTTTAAACTGATTGCAAGGGTTGCCAACAATCCCACAAGTGTTCGAAAAGCCATATTGATTC
>JAUYMX010000334.1 GCA_030699345.1 Methylococcaceae bacterium | reverse complement strand
GACTGATAACAAATGTAACCAACTGAGCCCACTTGCCTTGTGCATACAGGGTCAACGCCCTTGGCTACCGTTCAGTGTCTTAGCTGGCATCAGAAGCGAGACAGAAGGCTTAATCTACGTGACAAGGTTGAACCTTAAGGGGTGGGCTCAAGCTCATTCTGTCTCAGTGCCACAGCAGCTAACCATGGCGGGATTAAAGATACAAGGGTGGGCAGCGCTGTTTTGCCCACCATGATCGGGCTTTGCTTTAATTCCGCGTGGGCACATACAGCGTGCCCACCCTACTTGGCTATTTATTCTCTCTTAGTAAACTCAAATAGGAGCGTTCTTTGCCGTTATTCTTCCAAGTTTCAGCTATATGCTCTGTCAGAGCAGGAATGTCTTGCTCTAGTGTTGAAGGCCAAAGGCATGGATTGTAGTCGTAGACCCTAAGCATATGATCTATATCAAATATAGGAGCAGTCCCTTTAGCACGTATTAAACATACAGGCTTATTGAAAGCTATACGCATTCCGAGCTCAAACAATACATTTGGGTTATGTTCGGTTAAATCAACTATAACAAGATCAGCAGCATCAAGATCGTTTACTATTGTTGATTGAATTACTTCGCTACCAGACTTTTTTGCTGTTTTCGCATTGAAATTTGCTCTTACTGCTGCAGGAGTAATTAGGTGCTTAAGCACTTCATCGAAATATCCTTCAGGATAATTTGATGTCTTTTCTGTGAAAGGCATCGCGACAAAAGCTACCAAGCTTCCAGCATTTTGTGATTCCCCAAGAACAATTGATGAACCAGCCATCTTGGTTTCTGGTTTCACTGATATATCTGTATCAGATACTCCGGTTTTGCTCTTGATTTTATTAATGTACTTAAGATTTTTTTGATATAGCTCGTAGAACTCATCCTGCAATGTTTCGTCTACGCCAAACTCCGTTTTCAACGTATTTTTCAAGTACTGAATTTCTGGTAAATTTTGCCCTTGGTAGTATTCATAAACCTTCTTGAACAAGACCACATTTAAAAAGGCTTCTTTTACTGCTTCGAACTCTTCTTCTGGTGTTTTTGGATAAGCAAATCTTTGACCAATCTCACCAATTTCAATCTTAGGAGTATCTCTGGTTCCAACGGTTAGCCCATAGTCTCTTGAAGACGCGGTGAGATAAAAAAAGTTATTCCCTTTCCCCATTTCCAATGCTGTTGCTACTTCAGATGGTGCCCAAGGATTACCAGCATTTTTTTCCTTTATGACTTCAAGCACAGCCTTACTCTCTTCAATGCTGTGTTGAGGGAATTCTCTTTTTGGTTTTATCTTACGGGTTGATTTTACTTTTTGATTATCAGCTCCTTCGGCGACCACCTCTTCCATATAAACGTTCTTTGATTGTTCTTCTTCGGCCATGTGTAATCCTTAATGTCATATTTGTGTGCGCATAACAAGACTACACATCCAAATTAGTAACATCCAATGCATTTTTCACGATGAAATCCCGACGCGGTTCAACCACATCGCCCATTAGCGTGGTGAAGATTTCATCGGCGGCGATAGCGTCTTCAATCCTGACTTGCAGCAATCTGCGGTTGTTGGCGTCCAGTGTGGTTTCCCAAAGTTGTTCCGGGTTCATTTCACCCAGGCCTTTGTAACGCTGTATATGCTGGCCTTTTTTAATTTCGCGCATCATCCATTCAAATGCGTGTTTAAAGCTGCTGACGGGCTGTTTTCTTTCGCCCATTTGCATGAAAGAGCCTTCGTTAAACATGCCGGCAGTTTCTTTGGCATATAGCGCGATTTGTTGGTAATCCTTGCCGTTAAAGAAGGTACCCGGCAGCACAAAGGTTTTGGTGGTGCCGTGTAAACGTTTACTGACCACGACTGAGAACTCAGTCGCTGATTTGTAGTCCAGCGTCACTTTAAATACGGCTTTGCTCTCGCACTCGTGCAGTTGTTGTTCCAGCTTGGTCAGCCAAACTTGCAGGAGCTCAGGGTCTTGCTTATGTTCGTCGCCGATAATGTCTAAGGCAGCAATACATTCCAGAAATACATCATCATAACGTCTGGACAAGCGATTAATAACGCTGACAACGCCGGTGAACTGTTTTGCCAGTTTTTCCAGGCCTTGGCCTTGAATCGGCGGTGTAGTTTCTTCTGTAAACAACTGGGCTTTATCCAGTGCCAATTGGATCAGGTATTCGTTTAGTTGTGCATCGTCTTTTACGTAATGCTCTTGCTTACCTTTTTTGACTTTGTACAACGGCGGCTGGGCGATGTAGATGTAGCCTTTTTCGATGATTTCCGGCAATTGACGATAAAAAAACGTCAACAACAAGGTTCTGATATGCGAGCCGTCGACGTCAGCATCGGTCATGATGATGATGCGGTGGTAGCGCAGTTTGGCTAGGTTGTATTCATCTTTGCCGATGCCGCAACCTAAAGCGGTAATCAAGGTGCCGACTTCTTCGGAAGAAATCATTTTATCGAAGCGGGCTTTTTCGACATTTAAGATTTTACCTTTGAGCGGCAGAATCGCTTGCGTGCGTCTGTCACGACCTTGTTTGGCCGAGCCGCCCGCAGAATCCCCTTCCACCAGGAACAATTCAGAGAGTGCAGGATCTTTTTCCTGGCAATCGGCGAGTTTGCCCGGCAGGCCGGCAATATCCAGTGTGGTTTTGCGGCGCGTCATTTCACGCGCTTTACGCGCCGCTTCACGGGCACGAGCAGCATCAACGATTTTGCCGACGATGGCTTTGGCTATTTGCGGTTTCTCCAGCAAAAACTCCTGTAGCTTTTCATTCATCGTTGATTCCACCAAGGGTTTTACTTCTGATGAAACCAGTTTGTCTTTCGTTTGCGATGAGAACTTAGGGTCAGGTACTTTCACTGACAATACCGCAGTTAAGCCTTCGCGGGCATCGTCGCCCGTGGTTTGTACTTTTTCTTTTTTCGCCAGACCGCTGGATTCGATATACTGGTTGATGGTGCGCGTTAACGCACCTCTAAATCCGGCCAAATGGCTACCGCCATCCCGTTGCGGAATGTTGTTGGTGTAACAAAAAACGTTTTCTTGGTATGAATCATTCCATTGCATGGCGACTTCTACCGTGACGCCTTCTTTTTCTGCAACGAAGTGAAATACTTCTGGGAATAACGGTGTTTTGTTTTTATTAAGATGTTCAACAAAAGCACCGATACCGCCTTCAAATTCAAAGACATCTTTTCTGTCACTGCGCTCATCTTCAAGACTGATACGCACGCCGGAATTCAAAAATGATAATTCGCGAAGTCTTTTAGCCAGTATGTCGTAATGAAATTCGACATCGGTAAAGGTTTCAGTACTTGGCTTAAAATTGATCTTGGTTCCAGATCCATCTGCCGGGCCAACTGCCGCTAAAGGCGCCACCGGTTCGCCCATGTGATAGCTTTGTTTATAAAGTTGGCCGTTTTTGCGCACTTCCAGGTGTAAGTCTTCCGACAAGGCGTTTACTACCGACACGCCCACACCATGCAGACCGCCAGACACCTTGTAGGCGTTATCATCAAACTTACCGCCTGCATGCAGCACGGTCATAATGACTTCAGCGGCGGAACGACCTTCTTCTTTATGTATATCAACAGGAATGCCCCGGCCATCATCAGATACAGATACCGAGCCGTTGCTATGAATGACAACATTAACTCCTTTACAGTAACCGGCCAGTGCTTCATCGATTGAGTTATCGACCACTTCAAAGACCATGTGATGCAGACCTGAGCCGTCATCGGTATCGCCGATATACATGCCTGGACGTTTCCGCACCGCATCTAAACCTTTTAACACCTGGATATTGGTACTATCGTATTGATTGCTGTTACTCATGATGCTCCGATTTCCTGTTTAGCTTGAGTGTTCCACGTGGAACACTGCACTTGATCTATCGTTCCATGTTTCACGTGGAACATTTTAGAATTCTTAATATTTGTTAAATCACCAAATTCATCAACTTCTGTAGCTGTAATAAATGCCTGACAGTCGATTAAGTTTAAATAGTCGAGCAATTTACTACGATTGGTTACGTCAAGTTCTGCAGAAAAATCATCGATTAAGATGCAGGTGCTACGCTGCTGTTCATTAATGATTAGTTGAACTTGGGCGAGTTTTAAACTCAGTACCAATAATTTCAACTGGCCGCGCGACACAAAGTCTTTTGCCAATCTGTTATTTATTAATAATTGAAAATCGCCACGGTGCGGTCCGCTATGGGTAAAACCATAACGAAGATCTCTATCCAAGTCTTCGGCTAAAGCTTGCTCTAACAATTTAGACTCATCCCAACCTGATATAAATCTTAAACCGATATTTTCTAGGTCGAGAAATTTACCAATAATCTGCTTAAAAACAGGCACTAATTTATCGGTGTATTGCTGTCGATATTCGCTGACTATTGTACCGTAAACAGCCAGTTCTTTATCCCAAACATTGATGTGCCTGACTTGTTTGGTTTTTAACAACGCGTTTCTTTGCGATAACGCTTTTTTAAAATTTCGCCAAGCGAGTAGAAACTGTTCATCGTTGTTAAAGACTCCCCAATCCAGAAACTCCCTTCTTAACTGTGGACCAGCATCAAGCAATTCATAACTTTTGGGGTGAATAATTTGTAAAGGCAACGCGCTGACTAAATCAGCGCGATTGGTAGAGGTTTGTTGGTTAATTCGAGAAGAAAAATGCTTACCGTCCATTTGTACACCCAACTGACCTCGGTTGCCGTTGGCTAGTTCAATTTGTGAGGCAACAATTAGCTCAGAGTGTTCAAAATGGATAACCGATTTTATAGACGTGGCGCGAAAAGATTTAGCTCGACCTAGAATAAAAATAGCTTCAATGATCGAGCTTTTACCGCTGGCATTATCGCCATAAATAAAATTAATGCCCGGCGATGGTAAAAAAGACTGTTTTTGGATATTTCTAACTGCGTAAATATCCAGCTTTAACAATGTCATGGTGCAGTGGTTACAGCCTCATCGGCATAACGACAAATTTGTAAATAGAATCATTGGGCTCATCAATAATGCAACTGCTGATGTTACTAGCAATAGTCAATACGGCAAGTTCAGAATCTAAGTTTGAAACGGCATCCAACAAATACTGCGCGTTAAAGGCTATCGTTAACGGCTCACCCGTATATTCAATAATCAATTCTTCTTCAGCTTCATCATGTTCTGGGTTATGCGTGCTGATACGCGTGCTGTCCGACGTAATATCAAGCGTTACGCCTTTGAATTTTTCATTGGATAAAATAGCAACGCGAGTTAGGGCTTCTTTGAACAATTGTTTTTGAATATGGATCTGATTCAAAAAATCTTGGCCGAATACTTTGCTGAAATCAGGATATTTGGCATCAACCAATTTTGCAGAAAATACCAGGTTGTTGATAAAAATCCGCACATTGCTGCTGGAAAATTCAACTTTCAAATCAATATCAGGGTTATCTAACAGCCGATTTAATTCTTGTACGCCTTTTCTAGGCATGATGATTCGCGCTTCAAATCCTGCCGGTTGTTCCAATTGATCTTCAAAAACGGCTAAACGGTGCCCATCGGACCCGACTAATTTCAGTCTGCTGTTAGAGATATTCAGTAATAAGCCATTGAGATAGTACCGAACATCCTGATTGGCCATGCAAAAAATGGTTTTTTCCAATGCTTTTTTAAGCTGCCCGGCATTGATAACAAAATGATGTTCCAATTCCTATTCGTAAAATTCAGTATAATTTTCTGCAGGTAAACAACAACTTAAAGAAAAACGGCTCCGATTAGAAAGGATTTTGACCTT
>JAUYMX010000327.1 GCA_030699345.1 Methylococcaceae bacterium | reverse complement strand
AGCATGGTATTCGTGCTTGCGTTGGTTTAATTGCTATTGATTTTCCGACCGTGTGGGCACAAAACAGCGATGATTACATTGAAAAAGGCTTGGTTTTGCATGAGCAACTCCGCCATCACCCCCTAATTACCACTGCGTTTGCCCCGCATGCTCCCTACACGATTTCTGACGAGCCTTTGCAAAAGATCCGCACTATTGCCGATGAGCTGGAACTGCCCATTCACATGCACGTTCACGAAAGCCAATTTGAAGTAGACTCAGCCCAGCAGCAAACCGGCAAACGGCCTATAGAACGCTTGCATAGCCTAGGTCTGATCAACCCTTCATTTATTGCCGTGCATATGACGCAGCTGAACGATGCTGAAATTAACCTTTTTGCCGAAGTGGGCGCCCATATCGTGCATTGCCCGGAATCTAACCTGAAACTGGCTAGTGGTTTCGCACCCATCGCAAAGTGTCTAGCCGCCGGTATTAATGTCGCTTTAGGTACTGACGGCGCAGCCAGTAATAATGACCTGGATATGCTCGGCGAACTGCGCACGGCGGCACTGCTTGGTAAAGCCGTTGCCGGTGATGCCAGCGCCATTCCGGCTATAACAGCCTTGCGCATGGCGACTATTAACGGCGCCAAAGCCTTGGGACTAGATGACGAAATCGGTTCGCTAAGCATCGGCAAGGCCGCTGACGTAATCGCCATTGACTTATCGCAAATCGAAACCCAACCGTTGTTTTGCCCAATTTCACAAATCGTTTATGCCGCCAACCGGCAACAAATCACTGACGTTTGGGTAGCTGGCAAGCGCCTGCTAAAACAGCGCCAACTAACGACATTGAATATTGATGACTTAAAAACAAAAATTGCCGATTGGCAACAGCGCTTATCAAACTAACAGTCACTTATAACCATTTATAGGCAACAAATGAGCACACAACTACTCAGTCCGATTCAACTTGGCCTTTATCAACTCCCCAACAGGGTCATCATGGCACCGCTCACGCGTATGCGTGCGCCGAACGGCATCCCTACCCCACTCATGGCAACCTACTATGCGCAACGCGCCTCAGCCGGTTTAATTATTTCTGAAGCCACGCCCATTTCACCGCAAGGCGTTGGTTATCCGTCGACCCCCGGCATATACACAACGCAACAAGTTCTGGCTTGGCAACAAACCACCGACGCTGTACATGCCCAAAATGGTCATATTTTCTTGCAGCTGTGGCACGTTGGGCGAATTTCTCATCCTGATTTCCATAATGGTGCGTTACCTGTCGCACCCTCGGCAATTGCCCCTGAAGGCAATGCAATCACCCCCTCTGGTTTAAAACCGTTTGTCACCCCACGCGCTCTGGCCATCGATGAATTACCGGAAATCGTCAAAGATTATCGCCGCGCGACAAAAAACGCCCTTGCTGCGGGATTTGATGGTATAGAAATTCATAGTGCGAACGGATATTTATTAGATCAATTTTTACGCAATGGCAGCAATCAACGCACCGACAGCTATGGGGGCAGTTTTGAAAATCGCGCCAGATTGTTATTTGAAGTCACTCAAGCCGTGATTGAAATTGCGGGGGCACAACGGGTTGGTATTCGTTTATCGCCCAGCGGTACGTTTAATGACATGACTGATTCTGATCCGGAAGGCATGTTTGTTTACTTATTAAATCAACTCAGCCAACTGAACTTGGCATATTTACACATTGTCGATGCGTTGGAAGGCGACGTCAGACATGGTGCCAACATCGTCAATCTTGAGGTTATACGGCAAGCTTATTCAGGAAAGTTAATTGTCTGTGGTGGCTACGATCAAGCGCGCGCCGAACAAACAATTGCTCAAGGTAAAGCCGATGGGGTGGCTTTTGGCCAACTCTATATCGCCAATCCCGACTTAGTGGAACGTTTCAAACTCAATGCCCCACTCAATGACGCAGATACCAGCACATTTTATGGCGGCGAGGCTAAAGGCTATACCGATTATCCCAGTCTGAAAGGATAAAAATCATGTAACTATTCAGTCCCTTGATCGAGCCATCATGCGTAGGCTGGATAAGCGCAAGCGCATCCGGCAAAAGCGGTGGATGTGCGTTGCTTATCCACCCACAATAGAGCAGCTCGAAAAACCTGTCACATTCATGCCCTTCGACTACGCTCAGGAGAGCGTTCGACAAGCTCACCACGAACGTAACAGTTTGATTTATAAGATGCCGTTCGCATTTATGCCCTGTGGGTACTGAGCCTGTCGAAGTGCAGGGTTTTTCGAGGTGTCCAATAAACGCATAGCCTCACTCAGGTTAAAGACTGAATAGTTACAAAATCATTAGTCTTTTAAACGTCTAATACCGGGACTTTAATTCACGCCTTTTATTTTTACAGCGCACTAAAATTAGAGTTCCGTCACAAAATAACTTTTCGGCGTCTACTAATCTTCAACGCATCTGAATTATTAGATGACTTCATATCCGTAAAACACGGTTTTTTTAATAGGGCTAAAACCCCATGTACAAGTCTGCAAGTTGGCTCGGTTGGTGTGCTTGCAATAGACTTTTTAAACAAAGGTGACCGAAATGAAAACTCAATACACGCTTATTGCTGCGGCGATTTTTGCTGCATGTTCATCCAATGTTGTTGTTGCTGATGACAGCAACAACCTTATCAAAGAACAGCCCCATCAAATTTATCACGTAGTTAAAAACAAAAGCTTATTAGAAACCACTAATCAGTTATCCAACCGCACCGGTATTACCTTCAAGATCAATCCTGCTAATCAAGCTGATGTCATCAACCAAAAATTGGCTGCAGAAGATTGGAACACCGCGCTGAAACAGCTGTTACATGGATACAATTACACCCTCGTGTCCAACAAAGGAAAAATTAACACCGTAGTTATCACTGGGCGAAATGGCGACGGTTATGAGGCCGTAACAGCTTCAACACCAGAGGCTAATTTTGTAGTGGTCGCCCCGGATGCCTCTAAAAAATTACCTACTAAATACAAAAACTTTAATGCCGGCTCGGTGATGAGTGTCAATCTACCAATGGATCAACTGGCAAATATTCCCATTGGCGATGACGTGACGTTGGATTTACCAATCGGCCAATATAAAGTCAAACATGACAATTCAGTCCAACATGACGACAAGAGTTCAACCTGGGTAGGCTACCTGGATGAAGAAGGTAAAGGCTATCGCATTTATCTCTCCCAAGGCGAAACAGGCGTCATAGGCAATGTCTACACTCCCGATGGCGCTTACAACATCGAAACCGTTGATGGACAAACCGTTGTCGTTGATATAGATAAATCTGGATTGACCACGGCTGGCTATGAAAATGATGAAGTCCATCCTAGCGCAAACGGCCTGACTTCCATGAATGCTGCTGCGGCAGTCGACCCATTAGATGCTTTAAAGACAGCAGCAGATACAGCTCGTGCAGCTGTAACCGCGCTAACTGCTCAAGCTAATGATTTATATGCAAAATATACTCAGGCTATAACTGCGACTAACAATGCACTGGCTCTAGCCAATAATCGTAGTGCAGCCGCTGCAAATGCTAAAAGTCAATATAACGCCGATCAAGCAGCCGTTACCAAGTCCCCAAAAAACGCAGCCTTAAAAGCTAACCTAAAGACTGCCAAGCTAACTTTAAATTCTGCCAATATTGCACTAAACAAAGCAATTGCTGCGTACAACTTGGCGGTTAAAAATAGAGTTGCAGCCCAAGCAGCTTATGCAAAGAAAGCGACTGAATTGAAAACTGCGGAAGCTAAGGCAAAAACAGCAGAAACGGCCTACGCTTCTGAGCTGGCCAAAGCAAAAACAGCTGTAGCTACCAACTCATCAACTGCAAGCACAACAATTGATTTGATGGTTTTGTATACCACCACTAATCAAACTGCTGCGTATGCCAAACAACGTATTCAGTATCTAGTCGATGTCTCTAATCAAGCCTACAAAGATTCAGGCATCAATCTAAAACTACGATTGGTACATACTCGGGCAACCAGCTATGTTGAAAATAATGCCAACGCCCAAGCATTGTCTGACTTAGCCAGTGATAGGGGGGCATTTGCCGGCACTGCAGCACTGCGGAATCAATACGGTGCCGACTTGGTGGCATTATTTAGACCACTGTATGCACAAACCGCCGGAAGCTGTGGCACAGCTTACGTTGGCTTTGCTAATGGTAGTGGCGCGAATGCCGGCATAGGTTTTGGAACAATCGGCGATGGTTACTCTAAAGATGCTTTGTCCAATTATTATTGCGGTGCAAACACTTTCACTCATGAAATTGGTCATAACCTAGGCAATGTACATGATCGCGAATACAGCAATGTCGCTGGTAAATTTGCTTACTCTTATGCATGGGGAATCAATAACAAATTCGGCACTATCATGAGCTATTACGGACCATCAGTGATGCTGTTCTCAACCCCAAACTTGGCAACACAATGTGCAGGCGGTCCTTGTGGTTTTGCAGAAGGCAATCCAAAAGCCTCTGACCAAGTCAAAACCGTAAATTACACATCTCCTTTGATTGCAAACTACCGCAACTCCACTGTGACTACACCCGTTATCCAGTAGTTTTATCAATAACGCTAAGGATTTAAATCTCCCTCGGTTTTACCGGGGGAGATTTTTTTTACCGCCTTAGAAATATTCCTACTATCGAAAATGTAATAATCGCAAGCACCATAACCCCGCCATCAACACCAATACATCCCTCAATCGCATCAACGCGATCAGACCTATGGCCGCCTCCGCAGGTAAATTGAGATATTGAAAAGCCCAAAATAGCGCCGCTTCCAGCGTACCAATGCCGCCGGGCAAGGGTAATAAAAAAGCCAAACGCATAGACACCAGAATCACCAAAACTGCCGAGAAATCGAACGCTAAATCGAAAAAACTCAGCAGCAACCATAATTCGCCTATCAGGCCAATCCAGCCTGCAAGGGAGAGTATAAAAGCCAGAAACAGCGCCGACTTTTGTTTCTGGATCGCCCAATTTAAATCGCGACCAAGCTGCTGCCAGTGAGTCTTGATGTGTTGCAATCGGGGATGATGTTGCCAGTGGCGAGCTACTCTCGTTATCCAGCGCAACACGCGCTCGGGCTGCTTAACCAAAAGCCAGCCAAGCATGGACATCATCAAAAGAAGTAAAGCCAGGAGCAGCGATACTTTTTGCCAATTGACGCCAGCAACTGTCGGGAAAATCAGCAGTAGAAGTACCGATAAAAGCAGAATGCTAAAATTTACCCACAGCTCATAAAACCGGTCCAACCCCACCGCCAGCAGAGTTTTGTGTATAGGCAGTTGATTACGCTTGTACAACCAGAAAATCTGCAAAGGTTCGCCACCGAACTGTGGACCTGGCGTGATAAAACTCACCGCTTGACCGGCTTGGCGAATCCTCAGTAGCTCACTGAAGCCAACGGGCAATTTCAACATGCTGGTAAGCACCCACCAACGTTGCGTCGCGAGCACAATGATCCCTAGGTTTAGCCATATCCAAGCCAGCCACTGTCCGAGGGAAAGAGTGCTTATCGTTTGGGCAATGGCGGCGAGCGGTAACTGACTAAGTATCCAGCCAACCAAAATAAAAGCTGCCAGCCACAGCAGCACAGGTATTGCTTTAAGCCAGGTCATCAAGCACCGTCATAGCGCGCAACCCACTCATCGCCCCATTGCCAGAGACTGTAGCGTCCGGTTCCCAACAATAATATCCAACTGGCAGTGAAGATAAGGACATAGTCGAAAAAATGCCCCCCAGTGACAGGGTATTGCCAGCCCAACATCATGATTAACACAAACGCGCCCAACCGACCGGCAAAACCAAATAGAATAAGACCTGCGCTGAAAATAAATACCCATTCACTTATATCCGACAGCCAGAATTGGCCGGAATTGCATATCGCCAGAAACGATACCAGCACCAGCAATACTCGCAGGACAGGTTGAAAAAACTTCCAGCTAAGTAAATTTAAGGTAGTCAATACCTGCGCCGGAAACCTGCCGCTAATGATCAACCAGTCCACCACAAAGCCGAACAACACCGGCAACATAAAAGCGATGCCCGCAATTACTGTCAGAGACGAGCTAAGTAGAGGCCAAAGCACTGCGGCAATAAAGGCCATTTGAAAGCCCGCTAACGTGCGCCGCAACGGATTCGGCGGCAACGCATAAAGGGGTAATCCTCGTCTTTGTCGGCGTAGCAAGCCCCACTGATAGATATAGTAGGCCACGCTTAACACGAGATAAGACCAATGCAGTTTCCCCAAGCCGATTGCCAGCAAGGGTGCAACCACTAGGCCTAAAGCGTCAAAAGTAATATCCAGTTCGTTACCGAGTAAGCTCACCTGATGGCTGCGGCGGGCCACATAGCCATCTAGCCGATCGAGAATGGCAGCTAAGGTATATAAAATTGCGGGGAGAAAGACATTGACAGAATTAGTCTGCTGTTGAAACAGGAAGCCACCGGTTACAGCAATCAACAAGCCCCGCAGAATAGTTAGGCGATTGCCCCAGCCCAAATTACTGTAAAGAGATGTCTCCGCACTGGCTCGATTCAACGCGAGCCTTCGCCAGATATATTGCACAACCAATCCCCACAGTAGCCCTGCTTGCAGCAGCCATTGCCCGGCAACAAACCAGTTTTCGACTAACCCTAATAGACAAAAACTGGTAAGCAGCAGGCTGCAACCGAGTATCGTTATTGCTTGTAATTCATGCTTCATAAAGTTGCTTTGAAAATCATAGTTAGCCGCTTTTTCTCTTAATATTCGTATACATAACAAGGCTTGAAGGCCGCTGGGCAATTTCAGAAATTACGCTGCAATTATTCGGCCTTGGCCTAATTTTTTAAAATCTGAATTTGCGCGCATGGTACCAGAGGCAATTTTTATTGGTACTATGCCGCCCACTTAAACTTTAGAGCCAGTTAGGGCGATTCGGGAATTCATACATGGTGAATAATAAAATAATTGATTCTGGCTTCTTGGGGCGACGGATGAAGATCGGCCTAAATATATCCGCCCTGATCTTCATTTTTATTGCCTTAGTTATCCCAAATCGCATCAACTTGATAACGCCATCAGCGTTTGCGACTTTACCGCTGGAGCTGTTTTTACTCGGGCTGGTCTTGCTTTCTCAAGGGAAAGTCGGGGTTATTATCCGGGCTATCACGGCTTGTCTATTGTCGATAGGAATAATCTTTAAGATTGCCGATATGGGCACCTACCAGGTATTCGACCGCCCAATCAATCCGGTGCTGGATGCCCATTTTCTGGCAAACGGGATGAACCTTCTGCAAGGTGCCCTTGGTCACTTTGGCGCATTAATCGTCGCACTTCTGCTGGCCGCATTACTGGTGGGAATTGTTTGGCTGGTTTACAGGGTGCTAGGGTCTATCCAAGCGCTGCTGAGAATATCGCCAATCGCGTACGGCAAAGGTCTTATCGCGGGCGTGTTTGTTTGGGCAGTGTTGTCATTGGGCGGCCAGCAAATAGCCTCAATCCCGTTTTATGATCTGATGACTAAACACGTCAGCGACACTTTTAGTAGTATTGACGATCTAAAGGTGTTTAGTGAAGTTGTTAATGACGATCCTTATGCAGACGTGCCCAACGATAGCCTGTTTGACAAGCTTAAAGGTAAAGACGTGCTGGTCGTGTTCATCGAATCTTACGGGAAAACCGTTCTCGACAAACCCGACTTTGCCGCGCATATCCGTCCATTGCTGGAACAAAGTAGCGCCAATCTTACCTCAAAAGGACTGTATGCCCGCAGTGCTTACCTAACTTCGCCCACCTATGGCGGTATCAGCTGGCTGGCGCACGGCACATTGCTTTCAGGTCTGTGGATTAATAGTCAGACGCGCTACGACCGTCTGGTGATGAGTACACGTCCGTCGCTTAATCGTCTTTTCCAAAGGGCGGGATGGCGAACCGTTGCAATACAACCAGCGCATACTATGGCTTGGCCGCAGGGCGAATATTTTGGTTATGACAAGATCTACGCTTCGCAGGATTTAAATTATCACGGCCAATCTTTCAACTGGATAACCATGCCGGACCAATACACGCTGTCAGCCTTACAAGCGATGGAGCGTAAACCGAGCCCGCGCCCCCCAGTAATGGCGGAGATTGCGATGATTTCATCCCACGCTCCCTGGACGCCACTACCCAAGCTAGTCGACTGGAATCAGATAGGTGACGGCTCTATCTTCAACGAACAAGCCCGCGAAGGCGATGCACCGGAGGTGGTTTGGCAAAATACCGGGCTAATTCTGGAGCAATATCGTAAGTCCATAGAATATGCTCTCAGCAGTATTGTCTCTTATGCTACGAGTTATGGTGACGACAATCTGGTCATTTTGGTATTAGGGGATCACCAACCCGCGTCTTTTGTCACTGGCGAGCCGGAGAATCACGATGTGCTGGTGCATTTGATCAGCAGCGATCCCAAAGTGATGGCAGAGGTGCAAGACTGGCAATGGACAGAAGGCATGCTGCCAGCTACCAACGCACCAGTATGGAGTATGGATAAAGTGCGAGACCGCTTTATTGCCGCCTTTTCTACTCAATCTGCAAGCGTTGCACAGTTTGAGAAACGCTAACCTTTTAACAAATCCAAGCGTTCAAAAAGTAGTCAACCCGGCGTTTTGCCAACTATATCCAAAGCCACCGCTTCGGCTACTTTGATTCCATCAACCGCTGCAGAAAGAATACCGCCGGCATAACCCGCGCCCTCCCCGGCCGGATACAATCCTTTGGTATTGATGCTTTGGTATTGGCTATTGCGTTTGATGCGAATGGGCGATGAGGTACGCGTTTCAACGCCGGTCAGCACCGCATCAGCCATCGCGAAGCCATTTATTTTTTTATCAAACGCAGGCAGCGCTTCGCGAATGGCTTCAATGGCATAATCAGGCAACGCTGTACTCAAATCGCCCAAATGCACTCCAGGAGTATAAG
>JAUYMX010000317.1 GCA_030699345.1 Methylococcaceae bacterium | reverse complement strand
GTCCTGTCCTGAGAGCGAATTTAACTAAAATTGAGAAGGAAGGATAATGTCGGCTAGAGATTTTTTAGATAGCATTGAGCCGCATTTTACAAAAGGCGGCCGGTTAGAAAAGTATTACGGTCTCTATGAGATGGTTGATACTTTTATTTATACCCCCGCTGATGTAACACGCGGAACTACTCATGTTCGCGATGGTAATGACCTCAAACGGACAATGACGTTTGTGGTAATAGCCACGTTTTTCTGCATATTGATGGCCTTATATAACACGGGCTATCAAGCAAATGTTGCGATCGAAGCATTAGGATTAGAAAAAGCCGACAATTGGCGCAGCATACCCATGATGATATTCGGGTATAGCCCATACAATCCAATATCTTGTATTGTGCATGGCGCATTGTATTTCCTACCTATTTACATTACGACACTAGCCATTGGCGGCATATGGGAAGTCATATTTGCAACGGTACGTGGACATGAAGTAAACGAGGGCTTCCTGGTTTCCTCCATGCTTTACACCTTAATCATGCCGCCTGACATGCCTTTATGGCAGGTTGCTTTAGGTATTTCATTCGGAATCGTTATCGGCAAGGAAGTATTTGGCGGTACCGGCAAAAACTTCCTGAACCCTGCCTTGACTGGAAGAGCATTCTTGTATTTTGCTTATCCAGCTTCTATTTCAGGTGACGCTGTTTGGGTAGCCGTTGATGGCTATACCGCCGCTACGCCTTTAGGCCTTGCTGCTAATGGTGGTCTTGAAGCGGTTTACGCAGCTAACTACAGCTGGATTCAAACTTTTTTCGGATTTGAGCCAGGCTGCTTGGGTGAAACTTCAACATTGGCTATTTTGATTGGCGCAGCATTTTTGTTGTATACCCGGGTTGCTTCTTACCGAATCATGGGTGGGGTATTTTTAGGGATGCTCGCAACATCATTGTTATTTAACGCAATCGGCAGTGATACCAACCCAATGTTTGCATTTCCTTGGTACTGGCATCTAACTGTCGGCGGCTTTGCTTTTGGTATGGTTTATATGGCAACCGACCCAGTAAGTGCTGCAATGACCAATACGGGACGCTGGGTATTTGGTGGATTGGTAGGTGCAATGACAGTATTAATCAGAGTTGTGAACCCAGCATTCCCCGAAGGCATTATGTTGGCAATTCTCTTTTCCAACATGTTCGCACCGACTATCGATTATTTTGTCATTCAGGCCAACATTAGAAGAAGGATAAAACGTCATGCCTAATGAAAACAAGCAATGTGGGCATTACCAAAAACTTTGTGCTGTCCTCGAAAAAAACGAAAATTATCAAAAATTCAAAGTGTATGCCGAGCATATTCTTGCCCTGAGCAACAATAGTTTAGAAAAAACTATCGCTATTGCTGTTGCGCTTTGTTTGGTCTGCGCGGTATTGGTTTCATTGGCTGCTGTTGCATTAAAACCATTGCAGATCAACAACAAAGAACTGGATATGAAGCAAAATATCCTTGATGTAGCAGGCTTGCTTGAAGAAGGCAAAGATATTGATGCGGCTTTTGCAGAAAAAATTGAAGCAAAAATCGTTGATCTAGAAACTGGTGATTATGTCGAAAGTATTAACGCTGCCGACTATGACCAACGAAAAGCCGCAAAAGATCCTGCACAAAGCATCGCCATTCCTAAAGATAAGGATATTGCTCACATCAGAATCAAAGCCAAATATGCCAAGGTGTTTTTGGTTAAAGAAGCTGGAGCAATTAAATCAATTATTTTGCCAATCAATGGTTACGGCTTGTGGTCAACTTTATATGGCTTTTTATCGGTTGATGCCGATGGACAGACCGTACAAAGTATTAACTTTTATGACCAAGCTGAAACACCGGGGCTAGGTGGTGAAGTTGTTAATCCAAATTGGCGTGCATTATGGAAAGGCAAGAAAATTTATGCCGAGACTGATACGAACGAGCCAACATTAAGTTTAATTAAAGGGGTTGTTGATAACAGCAAACCTGGCGCGCAATATCAGGTTGATGGTCTGGCAGGTGCAACATTAACTAGTACCGGCGTAACCAATCTGATCAGATATTGGACTAGCAAAGAAGGTTTTGCGCCGTATTTGAGCAAAGTAAGAACGGTTAAAGGAGCTAAATCATGAGCGCAGTATTAAATGATGAAACAAAAAAAGTAATAGTTGAGCCATTAGTCACTAACAACCCAATTACTTTACAAGTTCTGGGGATTTGTTCGGCATTGGCGGTTACTTCACAAATGTCTACATCACTGATCATGGCATTGGCATTAACCCTTGTTACCGCATTTTCCAGTGCCGCAATTAGCGCGATCAGAAACCATATTCCCAGCAGCATACGGATTATCGTCCAGATGACCATCATTGCTTCGCTGGTTATCGTGGTTGACCAATTATTGAAAGCATTTGCTTATGACGTTAGCAAACAATTATCAGTATTCGTTGGTTTGATCATTACTAACTGTATCGTTATGGGACGTGCCGAAGGCTACGCAATGAAAAATCCGCCGTTGGAAAGTTTCATGGACGGTATTGGTAATGGCCTTGGGTATAGTTTGATTTTGATTATTGTCGCTTTTTTCAGAGAACTGTTTGGTTCGGGCAAGTTATTAGGAATCGAAATATTGAAGCTGACCAAAGATGGCGGCTGGTACGACCCTAATGGCTTGATGCTGCTACCACCTAGTGCTTTTTTTATTATCGGACTGATAATTTGGGGCGTTCGTCAATGGAAACCAAATCAAGTTGAAAAGGCAGACTTCAAAATCATGTCGATTACTCATGGTGAAGGAGGACATCACTAATGGAAGCGTATATCAGTTTATTTGTTAAGGCAGTCTTTATTGAAAACCTGGCACTTTCCTTCTTTTTGGGAATGTGTACGTTTTTTGCTGTTTCTAAAAAGATTTCCACCGCGATGGGATTGGGCATTGCGGTTATGGTGGTTCAAACCATTACTGTACCCGCTAACAACCTTGTCTATCACACCTTACTCAAAGAAGATGCACTGTCCTGGCTGGGAATTACCGGCGTTGACTTAAGCTTTTTGGCATTATTAAGCTGCATTGGCATGATTGCCGCTTTAGTACAAATTCTGGAGATGATTTTAGATAAGTTTTTCCCTGCTCTTTACCATGCACTAGGGGTATTTCTTCCTTTGATCACAGTAAACTGCGCCATTCTCGGTGGTAGTTTGTTCATGATCGAACGCGATTATAACTTCGGTGAAAGCGTTACCTATGGTGTAGGTAGTGGTTTAGGTTGGGCATTAGCTATAACCGTTATGGCTGGTGTACGAGAAAAACTTAAATACAGTGATATACCGGCCGGATTACAAGGTTTGGGTATTACCTTTATTACCGCAGGCTTGATGTCTCTTGGCTTCATGGCTTTCTCTGGAATCCAACTTTAAGAAGGTAACGTAATGCTGGAAATTTTATTAGGGATTATTATTTTCACGGCCTTTGTATTAGCGCTTGTGT
>JAUYMX010000282.1 GCA_030699345.1 Methylococcaceae bacterium | reverse complement strand
CGCATTGACACGTTTGTTTATTCCAGCCAATTATTTTAATTAAGCTGCAAAAAATCAAAGTCTATCCTCATAAATTTCCACATAGGCTTCGTCACGTAACTTACGTAACCAAAGTTCGGTTTCTTCTTCGATTTTGCGCTTGCGGATAGCGTCTCTGACCTGATTTTTTCGGTAATCGCTGCTGTCGTCTTTGTTTTCCCGATCTAACACTTGAATTAAATGCCAACCGAACTGAGTTTGCACTGGCTCACTAATTTCGTTAATCGCCAATTTACTCATGGCTTCTTCAAATGGCTTGACCAAATCGTTGGGCCCCACCCAATCCAGTGATCCGCCTTTGAGTGCTGAGCCTTTATCGTCGGAATGTGTTCTTGCCAAGCTAGCAAAGTCATCGCCATCAGTGATGCGTTGCTTTAGTGCCAACAAGCGTTTTTTCGCTTCGGCATCATCCACCAATTCGTTGGTTTTAATTAAGATGTGCCGTACCTTTGTTTTAACAATCGTGTGCTGACCGACACCTTTGGTCTCGAGCATTTTAATGATATGGAAACCACTTGGACTACGAATAGGCCCACCAATATCGCCTGTTGTCATGTTACTGGCATCAGTAACAAACAAGGTCGGCATTTCACTCATGGTGCGCCAGCCTAAATCGCCACCTTTTAATGCGTTGGCATCATCAGACTGAGTCATGGCAACTTGCGTAAAATCAGCACCGCCACGAAGCTTGTTAACAATATCACCGGCTTTGGCTAAGGCTTTTTGGATTTCACTTGCAGACGCGCCCTCTTTAACAGCCACCAAAATGTGGCCTAAATGGTACTGGATAGAGGCATCACCGATTTTGTCTTGGGTTTCCAGATAATGATCAACCTCACGGTCGGTCACTTTAATGCGACCTCCGATTTCTCGGCCACGTAATTGATTAATAACGATTTCATTACGCATATTGTTCAAAAAAGCCGTGTAATCCATGCCTTGTCTAGCCAGCTCTTCTCTGAACTGTTCCACGTTCATGTTATTTCTTTGCGCAATATCAGCAACGGAGCTATTAAGCATTTCCTCACTGATATTAATACCGGCCTTTTCCGCAAGTTGCCGCTGAAGCTTGTCGACAATCATTTTCTCCAGGACTTGTTTGCGCAGTATGTAATTGGGTGGAATTTCCGATTTACTGGCCTGGATGCGTTGCACGACCGCCAATACTTCGTCTTGTAATTCACGTTCCAGAATGACATCGTCTTCAACCACCGCGACAATGGTATCCAGAACTTGCGCCTGCAACTGCCAGCTCAATAGTAAAAGCAGCCAGCCAATAACACTTTTCAACATTGTTTTAGTACTCATTTTTCAGACTTCCGATATCCAGAAATATTTTGTTCGAAGAACTGGTCAAGCTTTTCGCCTATGCCGGTTAAGCCTTTAAGCTCGATTTGGAAGAATACGCCGGTTTGGCTCACGCCCTGAACATCGCCTTGAGGATTAATAGCGCTGGA
>JAUYMX010000277.1 GCA_030699345.1 Methylococcaceae bacterium | reverse complement strand
ATTCATTCCGCGATGTCATCAGCGCAAGCCTATCGATTATGCCCGCACGCAATTTTCGTGAAACCCCGCTTTGACGCTTACCGCGCGGCGTCAACGATAATCCGCAGCATCTTTGCCGAATACACCGAGGTATTCGAACCTTTGTCGCTGGACGAAGCTTATTTGGACGTCAGCGCAACCACCGTGCACAGAGGCTCGGCAACCTTAATCGCGCAAGCCATCAAAGCCCAAATCAAACAACAAACCGAATTGACGGCCTCGGCGGGCGTTTCTTACAATAAATTTCTCGCCAAAATTGCCTCTGACATTAACAAACCGGACGGGCTTTATCTGATCACACCCGAACATGGCGCTGAATTTATCGAACAGTTAGCCATCGAGTAATTTCATGGTGTCGGCAAAGCCACCGCAGCGAAAATGCATGATCTTGGCATTAAAACCGGCAAGGAATTAAGCGCGTTCTCGTTGCTTTATTTGCAACAGCATTTCGGCAAATCCGGCCTGCATTATTACAACATTGCCAGAGGCATCGATAATCGCCCGGTCAATCGACATCGCGATACAAAATCAGTCGGCGTGGAAGTCACTTTTGACCAAGACATCACCGGCAAAGCAGAAGCCATCACGCAATTACAAGGACTACTAATTAAGGCTATTGGCCGGGCTTCAGAAAAACAGTTATCTGCACGAACACTCACGGTAAAAATCAAATATCATGATTTTGTACAAATCACCCGCAGCCGGACGCTACCGATGAGTGTCACCGATGCCGCCGGGATGGCTTTCATTTTGGAAGATTTATTGAAAAATACTGATATTGGTAGACGCCCAGCACGTTTACTGGGCGTTACGCTCTCATCTTTAGCGACTGGTTCAGCCGCAGGTTTTCAGCAACTGGATTTGTTTACTGACTATTAATCGTCTAATTCAGCGTCGTCTTCAAACTCTTCGTCAGCCTCATCCAGGCCGTCATCCAAGTCATCATCATCGATAAACAACGTCTTTAAATAGCGATATAACAAGCGCGACGACTTTGGCGGTTTAGCCGCTTGCAATTCTTTTTGCGCATTACGCACCAACTGCCTTAACTGTTGACGGTCGGCATGTGGATGCTCATCTAGCAACGCCGCTAGGGCGTTATCACCTTCAGCAATCAACCTATCCCGCCACCGCTCGACGATATGATGCTCTCTGACCGCATGAGCGCTCTGGTTTTTAAGCCTGGACAGTTTTTCCAAAATCGGCTCAACGTCGATTTTATGCAATTGTCCGGCCAGGTATTTAAGCAGGCGTTTACGAGCACCTGTATGCCCCATACCGGAGACTTGAATAATCCCCGTACGAATATTTTCGGGCAAATCAAAACTGTTGATAGTTGCCAACGATAAGGCTGAAATTTCCTCGGCCAACTGAAACAACGCCGCTATTTCTTTTTTTATGCGTGTCTTGTTTGGACGTTTTGCTTAATACTCAACGCCCTCCTCCATCTCTTCGACATCGTATTCTTCGATCATCTTATTTAAACCATTGCTATTAAAAAAATCACCAGTACCACCACTAACGCGAGAGGAATCAACACCCCAACCCAATCTTGCGGCGCCTGTCTACTGCGCGCCATAGCAGCTTTAATACCTGGGCTCATCCAAAAAACAAACAGTAACGCCAAGGCACCTATTAACAGATTTTCCCAGGTAGACATAGCTGCACATCCCCGCTTGTAAATGGCAACTACTTTACCATAAGGGCTTTTGACTAATTCTACTTTGTCAGATTACAAACAATGCCGAAATAACAACCCGTGCAACAATCAAACTAATCGGCCGGATCCTCAAATCCATACTTGAAATGTTCACGTTTTAATCTAGGTTTAATGTAGTCTTCACCTTACATTTTCATATTGAGCACCGAAATGACTGATAACGGTAATTCCGATTTTTCTACATTTACCTTCGACTTTTCCGATCACTTAAAAATAAATAAACGGGTAAGTGTTCGTTATGCGGCCCCGTCCGCCACATTAACATTGAGAAAAGTCGGGATGCTGCAATTTGGCAATGAATTTGCTGGTAAATTATTCGACATCAGCGCAAAAGGCGCGTTAATTTCAAGCTCAGAACCCCTAGCCAAAAATAACAAATTGGCATTAAAAATTGTCTTTGCCGATGGCACATTATTTAACCTGAAAGGCACCGTAGCACGCGATAAAGCTCCAAAGCACTACGGCATTAAGCTTGATAATTACAGCAAAGACTTGGACGAATATTTGTTTAAGTTACTGGAGAAATCTGTTGGTTTGAATTAACCCCATCGTTGCCTTCAAATTTATAAATCACTTCGCCAGCCTTTTTTTTAATCACCCCTCTCTCGTTCATCGCCGAGCTATCTTTAAAATAATCGTAACTCCACAGAATTAAACGAGTCTGTCTTGGCTCATAAATTACCAATGCCCAGGATATTCTGAATTTGAAGATAGCAACGGCTAAAATTGTTACCATCGTCTTTGCCAAACTTGCCGTCAGGATTAACCGGCCTCATTAGCTCAGCAATCAAGCCACTTCACTTACGCACGTCAGCAACATTAATAATCCGCATGTCATTTAATCTCTTTCGCTGGTCGTTTAAAACCAGAGTCACGCTTTTCACGTTAACCATTTTCCTATTCGGGATTTGGTCATTGGCATTTTATGCCAACCAAATACTGCATGAAGATATGAAACGACTGTTAAGCGAACAGCAATCAACAACCGCATCTTACATAGCCTACGAAGTAACTCAAGAATTAGAGGCGCGATTTAAAATACTAACTAAAGTTGCCGAAAAAGTTACTCCAGCCATGCTTGCCAAGCCATCTGTCCTACAAGATTTCTTAGAAAACCTACTAATTCTTCAAGAACCATTCAACGCAGGTGTTATTGCCATGAGCGCTGCAGGACAGGTAATTGCAGACTCTGTCGCAAATACAAATCAACAGAAATCAACCGATATTAACCCCGCTATCAACGAAGGCTTGTCGACAATAAGTCGCCCGCAAATTAACAAATTTACCAAAAACCCTGAATTTAATATGACAGTGCCCATTCGTGATAGTCATGGCAACATCATCGGTGCATTATCAGGTATCACCAATCTGGCAAAAGCCAATTTTCTCGAAAAAGCCACTCAACGTCACTACAACAAAACCGGCTATTTTTTAATTGAAGATCCCAAAAACAGAACGATCATCACCGGTACGGACAAAAATCGCATCATGCAAGCTCTGCCCGCACTCGGTATCAACCCGTTAATAGACCGCCATGTTCAGGGCTCTGATGAAACGGGAATAACCGTAAATCCTACTGGCGTCAGAGTATTAGCGTCTGCCAAACGGGTTCCAATTGCTGACTGGTTTATTGTTGCAGCGCTGCCTACCGAAGAAGCCTTTGCGCCGATTCATGCGCTAAAACAACGCATGCTCTTAGCCACCGGCATCGTGACCTTGTTGGCAGGCATTTTGACATGGTTGATATTAAAACACCTGCTAGCACCTATTATCAGCGCAGCAAAAAGCTTATCCGCCTATTCAAATACAGATTTACCACCGCCACACCTATCAGTCACCAGACAAGATGAAATTGGCAATCTCATCAATGGCTTCAATCATCTACTGGAGACATTAAATCAACGCAACGAGGCATTAAAGGATAGCGAGTTTCGTTGGAAATTCGCTATTAAGGGCGCTGGCGATGGCCTTTGGGACTGGAATATGCGCGACAACACGGTGTTTTTCTCAAAAACTTGGAAAGCCATGCTCGGTTATGCCGAAGATGAAATCGGTAATGGTCTTGATGAGTGGGCAAAACGCGTACATCCTGATGACAAGACCGATACTCTTACTACCGTGCAGGCGCATATCGAGGGTAAAACACCGTATTACCTCAGTGAACACCGAGTACTTTGTAAAGACGGTAGTTATAAGTGGATACTTGATCGTGGCGTTATCGTCAGCTGTAGCGACGTTGGCGAGCCCTTGAGGGTGTAAAACTTTCCGTGTAAACCGCCATTAAAAAACTTCTGTTAGTCGGTCTTGGTACAGAATCATAAACTGATTCAGCGCTGGCTTCCAATCGCGAATCGGCATGGTCCATTTCTTGGCCGCTTGCTCAATGG
>JAUYMX010000291.1 GCA_030699345.1 Methylococcaceae bacterium | reverse complement strand
AAGACAACGCGCCGTTAACACGCGTCAGGTTTTCAGAGGGTGACGTAATCGAGTCGATGGATGAAGAGAAAATAACTATTACTCGTGTTATTGAGCAAGATGGCTTGCTGACTTATGTGGGTAAGACCGAGGACGATGAAGAGTTGGAGCTGGAAGAAGTTGAGCTCAATCACCATATTCAATTCAATAAACCTCAAGACCGTTTACTAATAGGTCAAACCGATCCCAGTGCTTGGTTTTTGCTGCGTTATCAGACTTGGGGCAGGTTACAGCAACACCAACAATCACCCGTTAAAGGTCTGTTAGGTGGTCGCACGTCGTTGATTCCTCATCAACTATTTATTGCGCACGAGTCGGCGAATCGCTTGGCGCCGCGCATTATGCTCGCCGATGAAGTGGGCTTGGGTAAAACTATTGAAGCAGGTTTGATTTTGCATCACCGGTTAATCAACGGCTTAAGTAAGCGCGTCTTGATTATTGTGCCGGAAAGTTTGCTGCATCAATGGCTAGTGGAAATGCTCAGACGGTTTAATCTCCGCTTTAGTATTTTTGACGAAGCTCGTTGTCTTGAAGAGCTGGGTGATGACAGCATTCTGGCTGGTGCTCAGGAATATGATGATGAAGACAGCAGTAGCACACGGCAACGAAATCCTTTTTTAAACGAGCAACTGGTGCTTTGCAGTCAGGGTTTTTTTGCCAGTTATCCGAAACGCCAACAGCAAGCCGTACAGGCAGGCTGGGATATGGTGGTGGTGGATGAGGCGCATCATTTGCAATGGAGCGAAGCAGCACCTAGTGCCGAATACTTGTTTGTTGAGCAACTTGGGCAGACCTCGCCCAGCCTGATATTGTTGACAGCCACACCGGAACAGTTAGGCAAAGAAAGCCATTTTGCGCAACTCAGGTTGCTTGATCCTGACCGGTTTTATAATTTTGCTGCCTTTGTCGAAGAAGAACGCCAGTTTGAACCTGTTGCCAGCGCGGCCAAAGTGTTGCTTGCTAACGAACCGCTTGATCAAGAAACGAGAGAAAATTTAACGCGCTTACTTAAGCATGACAACGTTGATGGGTTGTTAAAAAATCTTGATGACGCCGAAAAATCAGCTGCGGCACGCGCGGCCTTGATTAAGGTATTACTTGATCACCATGGCACCGGACGAATTTTATTTAGAAACTCCCGGCAAACGGTACAGGGTTTTCCTGAGCGCGAGCTGCATGGTGTTGCCTTGGATGATGACTCATCAACTGCGTCGGCTTCGCAACAAGGTACTGACTTACAACAAGATCCACGCTACTTGTGGTTGGTTGACCAAGTTAAAAAATTGGCCGGACAAAAAGCGCTGCTAATCTGCAAACAAGCGCAAACGGCGATTGATTTGGAGCAGACCCTAAAAAACCGGGCCGGTATTGCTTCAGCCGTCTTTCATGAAGGAATGTCGATTATTGAACGGGATCGTGCTGCGGCTTATTTTGCGGATCAAGAGAGCGCGGCTCGCTTGTTGATCTGTTCTGAAATCGGCAGTGAAGGCAGAAACTTTCAGTTTGTACATCACTTGGTTTTGTGGGATTTACCGTCCAATCCGGATTTGTTGCAACAACGCATCGGTCGTCTTGATCGTATCGGCCAAAAACACATCATCCAAATTCATGTGCCTTATCTAAGCAATAGCACGCAGGGTTTGCTGTATCGCTGGTATAACGAAGGACTAAATGCTTTTCGCTGCAACAGCTCTTCTGCACAACGGGTCGCAGACATTTTGCATGATGAACTGGAAGGCTTGCTCGAAGCAGGCACGGCTGTAGGTGTCGATGCTTTTATTGAGAAAACTCGCGCACTCAGCACTGAACTTGAACAGCAAATGCACAATGGCCGGGATCAACTGTTGGAATTAAATTCGTGCCGTAAAGAATTGGCAGATGATCTGATTGAGCAGCTGAATACCTTTGAAAAGGAAGGTGTGCTTTGGCCGTATATGGAAGATTTGTTTGAATGTTACGGTGTCGATACGGAATTCCATTCGCCGGACTGCTTTATTATTCGCCCCAGCGATCATTTGCGGATTTCGCATTTTCCAGGTTTGGACGAAGACGGCATGACCATCACCGTCAATCGGCAAATTGCCTTGGAACGTGAGGAGTTCCAATTCTTGACATGGGAGCATCCGGTAGTGACTGCGTCGATGGATTTAGTGTTATCCAGCGAAACCGGCAACGCGGCAATCAGCGTGGTAAAGCATGAGCAACTTAGGCCGGGACAGTTTTTGCTGGAGTGCTTATTTATTGTTGAATGCAGTGCGCCTGCAGAATTGCAAATTGGCCGGTTTTTGCCGGCCACACCAATCCGTATCTTGATTGATCAACATAAGAAAGATTTGACCGACACGGTCGAACATCGTGATTTAATCGAACCCGGTATCAAGTTTGATAAGCAAAAAATCACGGCCTTTTTGGGGACTCAACGCACACATGTGGCGTCGATGTTGTCGATTGCCGAGCAAAAAGCCAAGGCTGACATGCAAGTGCTGATTGTGGATGCCACCACGGCCATGCTGGAATCATTAAGCACCGAAATAAAACGCTTGGCCAGGCTGCAAAAAGTTAATCCCAGTATTAAAACCGAAGAAATTGAGCAACTTAAAGACGTTGCGATGTTAGCGCATGAAAACATCCAGGCCGCGCAGTTAAGGCTGGATGCGGTGCGCTTTATTATTACCAGTTGAGATTCGCATCATGTTGCAAATAGGCAAGATCAACACCCTGAAAATAGTCAAAATACAGGCCAGTCAACTCTACCTTGGCAGCGAGGCGTCGAATAAAGTGTTGCTGGCGGATAAAAGACCGC
>JAUYMX010000267.1 GCA_030699345.1 Methylococcaceae bacterium | reverse complement strand
ATTTCATCAATTTCAAAACGCTGTCTTAATGCCGGTACCTCAAGTAGCCCCAAAAACTCACTGACGGTAAAGCGTGAGTCAGGCAAGTTGAGTAAGGCTTCGACGGCAACCAGTAAAGGATTTTGTCCGCGTTGTTGCTGATCGGCCAGGGCAAAAGGAATGTAGCGAAGATCATCGGGCTGAACTTGCCCAAATACCGCCTGGATGTGAGGCGCGTATTTGTTGATGTCTGGCACCATCACAATCACATCGCGTGGATGTAAATTGTTATCGGCATTAAATCGAGCCAGCAGTTGATCATGAAGAATTTCGACTTCGCGTTGCGGACTGTGCGCAACATGAAACACCAGTGAGTCATCGGCCTTAAGTAGCTCAACAGGTGTGGTCGGCACCGGTTCCAAATCCAGTATCGATTGTTGCAGATGCTGCAATAAGCTTCGATTTTCAGGTTCGCCGTAGTCCTTGAATAAATCTATTTTACTGTCCGGCCAATGCCAGTTTGCATAGGCTTGGGTTTCATCGAACTGATCCAGCAAACGAATATAATCGCGTCCTTGTTTACCCCAGGCGGCCAGTAAGGGGTTGGCATGCTGATGCAGTTCTTCGCTAGTCAATGATGCGTTCATACCTGCCTTATAAGCATGGCGACGACGTTCGGCTTTGAGCAGTTCTTTATCCTCAATAATGTCCGCCCAGTAATGTTGGCAGGGGTTATGGACGAACAACACAATTTGGCAAAACTTGCCCAACTTGGCTAATACTTCCAGCGATTGTTGCGGCAACGACGATAAGCCAAACAAGATGATCCGGCGCGGTACGCCGACAGGACGGTTTTCCAGCTCGTCAATCTGCGCCATAAACTGCGTATGCACTGATGCGCGACTCGCAGCGGGCGTGTAGTCCTCGCCCAAATCGGCCAGTACGGTCCGCCATAATGCGGCTTGCCAGCGTTGTTGTTCCGGCATGGGCTGGCTTTGACCATGAGCATCGCGCAAGGTGTCGTGTCCGGAAGCCCAATCGCTAAGCCAATCTGAGCGATACACCTGATATTGATCGAATAGATCGGCCAATTGTTCCGCAAGTTGGTAGCGCTTTCGGCTGTTGCTGTCTTCGGTCAAAAAACTGGCCAGTGTTGCAAAGCCTGGTTGCGAAATTAAGGTGGGCAACAAACGATACAAGCGCCAAGTCAACGGTGCTTTTGCTAACGGTTGTTCTTTCGGAATCTTCTCGCCTAAAACCGCGCGGTAAACGCTCCAAATAAACAACGAGGGTAATTTCATAGTAATCGCTGCCGCGATACCCAGTGCGCTATTTAAAGCCAGATTTTGTTTTAACCAGTGCCCCATGCCATTGCTCTGCACCAGGAAAACCTCATTTTCCAAAGGCGCCAAGGCATGCTCCCGCAGCCAATATTCGACAACATCACTGAGTTCTTCCAGTTTGTTGGAGTGAATAACAGCAATACCGCTGTCCAGCGGTTTGGCGTGGCTTGTTTGGGTCATGGAAATGTCCATTTGATTGGGGCGTCCTGATTTAAACGAGGATGTATTAATAAATTGATTGTCGAATGTTGAAACCACAATGGCAATGTTTATCTGCCTGCTTTATTGGGTTATGTCTTTGATGAGGCTTAATGCCCGGCAAATGCTGATTTCCTTACAGGCTTGGTATAATGCTGAAAAGCCGCTTGGCAATCAGGGCTTTATCATGGATTTTTTGCCGTTGTCGGAATATTAACTTTTTGGGTACCTGGTGTTTTTTGAAGCTGAACGACAAAACTTTTTTCGTCCCTTGTATGGTAAACGCCGCGAGTTGGTGGTGGCCTGTTTACGTGCTCTTTACGAGAATTTGCACGGCCCGAGCGCAGATTATTCGCAAAACCTCACGCGCGACACCTTAAAAGATTTGCTGGCACCGACTGTTCAGGGCCTGATCAATGAGGTTAACGAAATCGCCGCTGACGATGTGCAGAGCGATGACGAGCTATCCGTTTTGGATAGTGCCGACGACCAGCTGCTGACCAATGCGCTGATCCGCGCTTTGTTAAAAGACGGCTGGCTGGAAACCTTCGGCGATCGGGCCGGCCTGGTTACCACCTATCGCTTCACCCGCTCCGGCAAACTGTTTGCCGAGGCCTTGTGGTCGTTGGATCGGCTGCGATCCCGTAGTCGGCAGCGCAATGTGCGCAGCTGCCGAAATGCGCTGGAAGCTGCGCGCAAAAATATCGATGCTTACGATCTGGTCGATGCTTATGACTATGCCGAGAAAATCATCAGCGACTTGTCGGAAGGTGTCGATTATTTTCAGGAACTGGTACGTCGCCTGATGTCGGAAGCTTCCAATACGCCTTGGGACGAATTCATCGCTTTTCTGGACCGCTTCGAGAAGGAATTTAAAAAACAGCTGACCGCAGATAATGTCGAACGCCATCGTCAGGCGATTCGCGACAGTTTAAGCCGCCTACGCAATCTGGAAAGCGACAAGGTCAATGCCTTCGAAAGCCAGTTGCAGGATATTGCCTCTTGGACTCATCAGGAACGGGTCGAGTCGACGATTTTCGACTGGTTGCTGGATCGCATCGAAGACCGGGTGGAAGTCGCCTGCACCGCCAAGCATCCGGAATTGATCAAAGCGATGAATATCTACATGCGCCGCGCCGCCGGTATTGTTCAGCAAGCCATGATGTTGCAAGGCGGACAACGTCGGCAGTCTTATAGCCGAGCGATTGCCAAGACGGCAAGTCTTACAGGAACAGCCCAGACCGACTTCCTGGAAAGATTAGGCGAAGCCATTGCTCCCAGCGAAATCCGTTTGCCGGATCCTGCGACATTCAAACTACGCAGCGCCTCCCAACGTCGCAAAGCCTTAACCGTTACCGCACTGCCCAAAATCAGTCGGGATGCACGACTGCAGGTGGCGATGCAACGCACGGAAGCTGCGGCGTTTACCTTATCCAATCAAGACGTGGTCGATTTCATTCGCAGCGAATTGCGTTTGCAGCAGCGCCCGGTGCGCCTCTCCAGCTTGCCGATGCAAACCGCCACCGACGTGCTGCAAGCCATGCAAATGGTAGAAGCGGTGCGCGGCTCGCGCGATGACACCTTAACCGCCAAAAAATTGCCCAGTCAATTGCACAACGCTTACTACACGGGCAGCGACTATCAACTTGAACTCAATCATGACTCTGACTAAAACGTTAATTGACCGGCTGGAGCCGGAAAACCTGAAATTGCAGCGCTTCCAGGAAATCGCCGCACGGCTGTTTGCCTGGGGCATCATCGTTCGCGACGAAGACGGCGTCGAACAACGTTGCTACGACGATGCCTGCCGCATTGAAAACGTATTGATCGAATATTTTGCCTTGTCGGGTTTTCGGCTGATCCACGATTTGCAAAACGAGTTTTTCAGGCTTTATGCACCCGGCGCGCAGATTCCGGGCTTGGCCGATGACGATAATGATCCGGTGCTGTCGTTGCGCGCCCGGTTGTCTGCCGATTTTGTCGCGGCGGCACTGGCATTGCGGTTTTTATATCAACAAGGTCTGGCCGAAGGCGGCCGTTTGAGCGACGCGGGCGAGGTGTTGATTCGTTTTGACGAACTGGCAACGACCTTGCAAATCCAGATCAAGCGGCCGTTGCCGGACAATCTGGGCGATCGCGACCGCCTGCTGAAAGATTTAAAACGTCATCGCTTGATTCAATACGGCGCCATGTTCTCCATGCATGATGAAGACGCGCTGATTGCAATCCGGTCGACTATTTTGGGCATTATTGGTGAAGATGTCTTGGCGGCCGCATTAGAAGCGGAAGGTTTTGTCGACGTCATTACCGAACCGGACAGTGTGGAGCAAGGTCAATGAAGCTCGACAAACTGATCCTGGTGAACTGGGGGGCGCTACGTAGCGACGAATACGAAATGGGCAACATGACTTTGCTGACCGGCCCGACCGGTTCCGGCAAATCGACGCTGCTCGATGCATTGCAAACCGTGATGACCGCCGCGCACCAGAATATTTACAGCTACAACCCCGGCCAGGATGAAACCACGCAAACCTCGCGCAGCAGCAAAAGCAAGCGCACCTTGTGGTCGTACATAGTCGGTGCCGAGGACAACCTGTTCGCCCGCCCTAACGGTGCGCACGGTTATGTGGCGGCCGTGTTTAAACCTGACAGCGGCGAAGACGGCAAGCCGTTTACTGCGGTTATTGGTGTTGCCGCCCGTGTTGACGGTTCCGGTGACCGCCGCCAAGCCGTGCAGGAACGACTGGCATTATTGTTGGTCGACGATGCTGCGCTGGGTTTAAGCGATCTGGTGAATTACGACGGCAACGGCAATATGTGCGTCGTCGAGGTGGAAAAAATAGAAAATTACCTCAAAGCGCGATATTCGCAAGTATTAAACCTGCGCGATGCCAAGCGCGAATATCTGTGTCAGCTCTACGGCCGTTTTCGCGGCCAGCGCAGCGTGTCGTTTTCGGAAGCGGAACTGGCCGCCAAAGCCTGGAGCCAGTCCATCGCCCATAAACCCATCGGCAGCGTCGACGAGTTGGTGAAAACCCAGATTCTGGAATACGACACCCAGCAATTACCGCAACGCATTACCCAGATCAGCGGTTTAATGCGGCAGGTGCATCAATTGCGCATCGAAGGCGACCGCTTGCAGGCCAATGTGGTGCGTCTTGAAGCCATCGAAAAAGTGGTGGTTCGAGCTAATGGCGCTTATGAAACCGCCGTCCAATATCAACTGGCTTATTCGCAACGGGTGTTACGCGACGATCTGTTACAGATACAGAAAGCCAACGACGCTGTGGCCGAACTGGATAAAAACATCCAGGCTGCAACCATGCGGATAGAAGCACTGAACCGCGACAAGAAAGGTTATATCGACAGCCAAATCCAGCTGGTCGCCCGTTTGAGCGGCATCGCGGCAGCCGACCAGAAACGGCGCATCACCGAACGCCTGGATGCGGTCCAGCTGGACGCAAAAGCGGCGATTACAAATCTGCAACAAGCACTGCAACAGGCCGGGCAATTGCAAGCCACCGCGCAGAATATTATCGGTATGGCGTTTCCGGCATCTAAACGCGAGCTATCCGAAGCCGCGTCATTGCTGGCCGAAGTGATGGCTGCGGTCGGCCAAACGCCGTGCCGGGAGCTTGAGCAACAGTTGCAAGCCGAATTAGATCCGCATGATTTACTGGTGACGGTGCGCGCCTTGGAAGGCTTAAACGATGGCTTTGAACGGCTTTATCAAGCCTTGGCCGGTACCGAGAATAGTTTTGTTGCCGCGGTGCAAAGCCAAATCTGGCAGCTGCAAAAACGACTGGACGAAGCCCACGCCCAGGAAAAGAAGCTGGCCGAGCGTAAGGCCAACCTGGCTGAAGGCGGCGCGGATTATCCGCGGGAAATCGCCCAGGCGTTGAAGGCTTTTCGCGCCGAATTGCCCGCGGCCCGCGCTCAGGTACTGTGCGATTTGATCGAACCCAAAGACATAGCCTGGCAAACGGCTATTGAAGGTTATATCGGCGGTGCCCGTTTCAACTTTGTAGTCGATGAAGCCTGGGAGGCGCGGGCCATCGAATTTGTTCGTACACACCATCTGCGCGCAAAAGTCATTCAAGGCTCGCTGTGTAAACGTAACGCCAAACCGGAACGCGTACCTAAAGACTCCATCATCCATGAGCTGCATACCGAGCATCCTACCGCCTCGGCCTATTTGATTGAGCAATACGGCAACGTAGTGAAAGTCGATAATGTCGATCAATTACGTCATACGCCGCGCGGTGTAATGAAAGACGGCAAGGCGGCCGGTTCGCGCACCTTGTTTACCGGTGATGTCGATGTACTGGTATTCGGTAAGGAAGCCCAGCGTGTTGCCCGGCAAAATGCGTTGGAAGCGCACGGCAAAGCTGAACAGGAACTGCAGGATTTAAAAACCGAGAGCTCGCAGCTTAATGCTTTGTTTGGTTTGTTTCGCGAGTTGAAAGAACCCGATTTTGCCGATGCCGCCAAGCTGGAACAAAGCGTTCATGACCGTCAAGCCGGGCTTGCCGATTTAGCGCGCTTGGATTTAACCGAAGTCGATCAGCTGGAAGCAGAGAAAGAGAGCTTGGATCAGCAGATTGTGGATCTGGAAAAACAGGTGAGCCTCGCCAACCGTCAGGTGGGTAAATACCAGGGAGACAAAGAGCAGCAGCAAAGAAAATCGGCCGCGCTGGAACAAGGCTTGGCCGACAAACAGCAACAGATCGACGCTGACCTGCAACCCTTGCAATGGATAGCGTCCGTTAATGAAAGTCTGTCGCTTACCGCGTTACGGCAAGCGGTTGACGCTATCGCCGATTCAACCGAGCTATCCAATGGCCAGTTGCAGGAAAAGCACAGCAAGAAACTGATCGATGCCACGCGCGATTTTGGTTTGATCCACGAAAACATCGCCGACTACAACCAGCATGCCCGCAGTCATGAGCAACTTAACTTGCAATACGACAGCGAGTCCCGCAGCAGTGATTTTGCAAGCCATTACCGACAACTGATCCGGCTGTTCGAGCGGCTTAAAGAGCAATTGCGGGAACAGCGGGAGATCGGTTTCGTTAAAAACCTGGATAAATTGCGTACCGCCGAGTCGTCGTTCAAGGATGTGTTCACCAAGCAGTTTTGCTACGAAATCCGCAATGCCGTCGATCAAGGCGTAAAAACCTTGAAGATTTTAAATACCGAACTGAACCGGCTTAAATTCGGCACCGACCGCTTCCAGCTGGATTGGTCGGTGTGGGTGCCGGAGTTTAAGGAATATTACGACTTCTTTTGTGCCGCTTACGATTTGTCGGAATCGCAAGAGTCCGGCGACTTGTTTGCGACCTCTGAACTAAGCCCGGAGCAATGCATAATTCGCGACCGACTGGTCGGATTTCTGCTGTCGGAAGACCAGGAACGCGCTTTGAAAGAGCTGCAGCGGGTGGCCGATTATCGCAATTACCGGCGCTATGAAATCTGGAAGGATTCCGACAGCGGTTCCCGCGTTGCCTTGTCTGAATGGGGCACCGGTTCCGGCGGTCAGCTGGAAACCCCGGCGTATATCGTTCGCGCCGCGGTGGTGACCAATCGTCTGAAACACTTCGATAAAGGTATGAACCTGAAGTTGCTGGTCAACGACGAATCATTTGCCAAAATGGATGAGCGCCGTGCCCATGATGTGATTCGCTTTATTCGCGACAGTCTCGGCATGCAGTTGATTTGCGCGATGCCGACCAAACACGCCGGGGCGATCAAAACCGAGTTCACCAAGGAATGGAGCTTTACCCGCACCGAAGCCGGAGGCAACGGCGAGGTTGATTTCATTTCCGAAGCGGACGAGAGAAACTTGCACCCGGATAAGCTCCGTGAATTATGGGAATTTCGTCGCCAGCAAATTCGCGAGCAGACTAGGCTGGAGTTTGAAGCTAAGGAACAACTGGAAAAATGACCGCGCCGCATTGGCTGCAGCAGCCCGAGATATTAAAGCTACTTAATCTGCTGATCGATAAGCTCGATAATGCACAACTGCAGGGCAGGGGAGCAATACGCTCGTTAAAATTGGACAGTCGCACTTTTCCGGCTTTGTTCAATGCCGTATTTGAAACCGATAAGGAAAATTATTGGTCACAACTTCAAGCACTGCAGGACATGGGCTGGCTCCGCATCAAAACCGACAAGGCTCAAGCGGGTAAAGCGGGATACGAGCTCAATCCACGACTGGAAATTACCGACGAAGCGGCGCTTCGCAAAGCTACCGCACGACCAGAGCCAATTAAGTCGGCCCAGCAACTGTGGCGTGATGCGGTATCCGTTCTTCTCAATGTTAACGATGACACTATCGCCAATCAAAAACTGGAAATCCCCGGCAAAACAGCCGAGGAAATTGTCGGGCGTCTCAATTTGTTGCCGACATTGGCCGATGAACCGCTGTTACTGCGCGAAGTCTCCGCGCGGTTGTTCTGGGGACATTCCAAGGTATTGGATAACCGGCAACCACTGATTGCGGCGATCCTGAATGTTGAGGAATGCCCGTTTCCGGAAGCGCCAATCCAGTTGCAGGTGTTTTTGCCACCGGGAGATTTTGACGGCGTGCTGTTTATCGAAAACCTGGTTAGCTTTGAACAAGCCACGCGCGATACTTCCGGTCGCTTTGCCGAGCTGGCATTGGTGTTTGCATCGGGTTTTAAAGGTGCCGCCAAACGTTTGCGGTCGACCACAGGCGCTTCGGTTTATTTTGCCAGTTACGGCAATCTGGCTTGCGCATCGAGCAAACGCTTCCTGTCCTGGCTATTTTCCGATAGCGAGAGTGTGTCGGTCTGGTTTTGGGGCGATTTGGATTACTCAGGTATGCAGATTCTAAAATCATTGCGCAATTCCTTTAACAGACTTGAAGCCTGGCAGCCCGGTTATCAGCCGATGCTGGCGGCGTTATTGGCCGGTCATGGGCATGCTCCGGAAGAAGCTGGGAAAACCAATCAAAAACCGGTCGACAGCACCGGCTCAAGCTATGCAGATCAACAGCTTCTCCCCGCGCTATTTAAGACCTGCAAGTTTTTGGACCAGGAATTTTAGTTGCTGCTTTTTATAAGCGTTCCTCGCAGAGCTGGGGTGATGTGCAGGATTAAATTTTTATCGGCATTTAAACACCATCAAGGTGATGTCATCGTCAAATGCTGTTCGCTCACAAAATTGCTGTAGTGCTAAAAGCAGCGCTTCAATGATTTCTTGCGGCGTCTGTTGAGCAGTTTTTCGCAGTACTGTCTTAACGCGTTCCAGACCAAAAAACTCTTGGTTAGCATTTTCTGCTTCAATTAAACCATCGGTGTAAAAAAGGATCACATCGCCTTGGGCAATCGTTAGGGTTTTTTCTTCAAAAAACACCTCTTTTCTAATGCCTAAAATTAAACCTTCGGCATCCAATTCCTTACATTGGCCATTCACTTGATTAAGCAGTAGCGGTGTCGGGTGTCCGGCATTGGCAAAGGTTATTTGCTGTTGGTTTATATCAAATTGCAAATAGAACAGGGTGATGAAGTAGTCTGAGTTGTTAAGATCGTCAAACAAGAAGCTGTTTAAAACGCTTAGGGTTTCTGCAGGCGTTGCCGAGTGGTTATTTTGTGCTCGAATTGCACTGCGGGTTTCTACCATAAACAGCGCCGGACCGATTGCATGCCCGGACACGTCGGCAATAACAATATCTAGCCGGGTTTCATTGCGAAAAAAGTAATCATAATAATCGCCGCCGACTTTATTGGCGGGCAAACAAAAACCGGTTATTTCAAATTTATTCGATTTGATAGCAGCCGAAGGCGATAACGTGGCTTGGATTTGTTGGGCAATCTTAATTTCGTTTTGCGCAATCGCTAAGTTGACCTGGGCCTGGCGTATTTGCTGTTCTGCAGCTTTGCGACCGGAAATGTCATGAATAAAACCGCTAAAAATATATACGTTGCCCAGTTTTAACGGCGAAACACTCAGTTCGACCGGAAATTCCGTGCCGTCGCGGCGCATAGCGACTTGTTCAGTTTGTCGATTTAATATCGGGCCGTCGCCGGTTTGTAAAAAATCGTATAACCCTTGGCGATGGGCTTTATGGAAACGTTTAGGGATAATCAATTCATCAAGGCGCTGACCAACCGCCTCCGCATGTAACCAGCCGAACATTTTTTCAGCGCGGTGATTCCAATCAGTAATGATGCCGTATGAATCCATGAGAACAATGGCATTGATGGAGCTTTCGATAATCAGCCGGGTGCGTTTTTCAGAGTCGATCAGCGCATCCTGAAATTGCACCCTGGCAGTAATATCACGGTCAACACCGCGCCATTTGATGAGCTCGCCCTCAGCATTAATAATTGGTAAGCCGGTGGATTCGGTGAGCACTTGTTGCCCGTTTTTATGTTGATAATGATTGATTAAGGCATAAAAAGGTTGGTGGCTGGCGGCGAAAACTGTTTGAGTTCTTTTGTCTTGGGTAGTTAATAGTTCTGTGTAGTGTTTGCCGATAATTTCTTCCTGGCTGAAGCCCAAGATTTGTTTTACGGCGATACTGCTATACAGGTAATAGCCATTGGGGTCTTGTTCCCATAACCATTCACCGGCCATTTCCGCCATTTGCCGAAAGCGTTTTTCGCTTTCCATCAGTGCTGATTCGACTTCTTTGCGATGGGTAATGTCTTCTTCGACAGCCAGAAAATGAGTGATTTCGCCGGTGGTGTTTTTTATAGCGCTAATGCTTTCATAGACCCAATAAACGTCGCCATTTTTGTTTTTATTCTGAATCTCTCCTTGCCATTCTCCAGAGGCTATTAATGTGTTCCACATGGCTTTATATTGTTTTAAGGTCATATTCCCAGATTGAAGTAATTTGGGATTTTGCCCAAGCAATTCATCGGAGCTATAACCGGTAAGTTCGGTAAACTTTGGATTTACATAGGCTATGCGCCCAGTATGGTCCGTAATCATCATGGCACTGGCGCTTTGTTCAACAACCCGGCGCATCGCAAATAGATCATTGCCGGGCTTGATGGCTTGAATCAGTAAGATACTATCGGTAAATTTGTTTGCCTCGCTGGGTATGGCAGATACTGAGAGTAACGTCGGAATACTAATATTACTCTTGGTAATTAGTTCAGCTTCAAAGCTGTTGTCACTGTTTTTGTCGGTTATTTTTGCGATAGCTTCCTGCCACAGCGATAGTCCATTGGGTGTAGTAAAAAGTCGCTCAAGCGGCTGGTTAATGAGGTCGTTTTTACTATAACCCAGCAGGTTTGCCGCAGCGTGATTAATCTGGACAATAGTAGGTGCAGCATCGCCATGTTCAGTTCTGAGTATGATCAGATTGAAGTTCAGGTGATCGATAAAATGTTGCATAGTTGAGATTGTATCCGTAGCAGTGCAGTAATAACTTGTCTGATGACAGTTCCATCGACAGGATTCTCCGTTTCATCATTTGATTTTGAGTATAACAGGAGGAAATTAACGGGCAACCGAAAGCCATGTACCTCTGAAGCTAAAAATAGTAAAACACCTAAGTTAGATGAAAATATTAAATGTTGTACATCGCATCGGCACATAATAAAGCCGTTTAAGCGACGTTAGGGTTTATTGGCGCTAATGGCAAAAAAATTACCGTTGGTGGCTGATATAAACCAATCCATATTACTTTTTGGAGTTGAAAATGAACGAAGAAATCTTGAATATTGAAGTCAGGAAATTTCTGAAAAATGTCGGTATCACTTCACAACGTGAGATTGAACATGCCGTCCTGAAAGCAGTCGAAACGGGGAAATTGAACGGCTCTGAAACCATAGACATTAAAATGACCTTGGAAGCCGATGTTATCGGCGTCAAGCATTGCATAGAAGGCAAAATCGCCCTGGAATAGTTCCTTGAGGAGGCTGCGTCATGAATAAGCACTTAAAATTAGTAAAAGAACTTCACGAAACGCTGTCATTGCCAAAAACCAACACGGGTGCAGCGGGGCATTTTTCTGACATGGACATCGTTAAGCATCAAGCCCTGTTGATGCAGGCAGGCAGCACCACGTTAAAAGCAATCAATGTCGGAGAGATGGTTGATGTATTGCTGGGCCTGGTTCAACTTGCCACGGTTGCAGTAGAGGCTATCGCCGACCAAGCAGGGGATGTTATTGAGACGCCTGTTGCATGGCGACATGATGGCTCGGTGGTATCGGTCATGCGCACGCTGGCAGACAAAATTAATCAATGCAGTTCTGGAAAAACAGAAGATTATTCAGCGGTCTATTGTTTGTGTGTGCATTTAACCAGAAGTTTTATCAATGCGGATTTTGATAAAGCCTTTCGAATATTTGTTGAAAGCCGACAACACGCTGGACTGCAATCGTTAAAACCACCTACAGCCCCGGATTTAAGTGATTGCCTGTATGAATAAAGCTAACTACCGTTGTTTCTGCTTCCGGCAGAAACAACGGTGAAATTCCAGTAAAAACAGCAAAGATAACGAATCAGTCGATTCTTTGGGTGATGAGATTGTTAATTTTTACCGCACTCAACATGATGAACTTTGTCTTGCTTAAAAAATACTTTACATGAATTGTTGTGTTCATATTCCGGATGATCTGGATCTACTAAATCATCATATTCCCAAATTTCCCCAAGCTCGCCCGCTGAAGATTTAGAAGGATGTTTGAACTGTTCTTTAATTTGAGTCTTTGTCATCCCAACAGTGTCAGGCTGTTTCAAGTCAGCGTATTCATTGAAAACGGCTTTATCCGTTGCGTTTGTAGTTGATGAGATCAGGCTTAATAGCGAAATAACGGCAATATAAATTAGCTTGTTCATTTGTATTTACCCCTTATCTTATGATTAAAGTTAAGCTTTTGATGTGATTACACCAAATCGGACACACAAATAATTTTATTCTAAAACCTACCGGCCGAATTTGGATCATCCGCATTCAAGCAGTCAGGGCCTCAGATGCTAATTAAAACACCTGATTTAATCATTTAACCGGAAAAGTATTGATACATCAATAGCGAACGTAAGTTATTAATTTATATAGCAGCTTTTGAATTTTATCGTTATGAATACTGAGTTTATCGAATGGTGCTAATTTTGTTTGGCAACAATTTTTGGGGAGATGCCGAAATGCGCGGTGAATGCAGTTGTGAAGTTGCTTGCATGGTTATATCCAACTAAATCCGCCACTACTGCGACTTGGTAATGTGTGGATTCAAGTAATTGATAGGCATGATTCATTCTACGTTCGAATAATAAGCCATAAGGCGTGTTATTAAAAAAATGATGAAATAGTTTTTTTAATTTAAATTGATTTGTTCCTGCTCGTTTTGATAATTCCGCTACTGAAGGTGGATTTTTAAATTCATCCAATAAAATATCTCTCGCCAACTCAGCAATTGCTTTATCACGTTGATTATATTGACCTGAATATTGATTATTATCTTCAAAAAGATGCGCTAATTCAGCGGCTACTATAGTCATTGCTTGTCCATGCATATAAATAAGCCTTAGTTCTTCGGCAATATTACAGTTTGTTAATTGTTGTGCCGATATAATGCCTTGAGTAGATATTGGCCTATGACTTATTACTTTGGCATTATTTTTTTTAAAAAATTGCCCAGATTTTATTTCACCAAAATATTTATCCAGCCATTGCTTACCAATAGAAAGTCGAAGCTGCCTTATTGATTGTTGAGCGTCGTATTGTCTTGCGCCGGTGCTTGAATTAAAGCTGGTGATAGTGGTGAAGCCTGCTTTAAAAATAACTTCACTATCAACATTGCCTAAAAAACAGGAATTTCCTTTTAAACCTAGCGTGACTACTATCCGCGGCTCGTGATTATCCATTTTGCTTAATATCGTCAGGTCATTTGCCGGTGTGTATTGGGTGTCGATAAAACTCAAATCTTGATCAAGCTGAAATATAGTGGTTTGTCCATCGCCTAATTGGCTTGGCAACGATTGCTGAAGACAGTTTCTCTGTTGATGGAATTGAATCGGCAAATCACCGCTATCAATGCTAAAACGGCCATGTGTCAAATATGCAGCTGGTTTCATCGCTCATCTCTTATAAGGTAGATAAAAGTAATCAGCAATAATTACGCCCATATTTTTTAGGGGCTATTTTTCAGGTACTTAGTTACTAACGATTAGCCAAAGAAACTGTGTTTACCGATTTAAGTGTGTGATATGCCCTAGTTTTTATTAAAAAGTAGGGCATATCACACACTTATACGTTTGCCATAAGAAATACTACTTACGCAATACGAATCTACAGTGCAGCTGTTTGGGTTTGAACTATATGATGACTCCCGAATAAGTTTGATAGTAAACGGCATTAATTTATGCCGGAAAGATATTTAAAAACTTCTTCAAATTATTTAAATAAATAACTACAAAAATATTGGGAATAGATCATGAATAAAATTCTTATTGTCGCGTCAACTCTTTTGCTTTCCACTCAGGTCCAAGCCGCGCCTCCTTCGGCTTGTACCCAAGCTAATTTAAATGGCAACTACATTATGTATCAAGCTGCCATCAATCATCATTTTCATACTGGTAAGTGTGAGATAAATATTAACAATGGCAATTTGACTGGACATTGCGCTTTTGATCCTTCTGCTGAAAATCCAGTTAACTTTAATGGCCCAGTTTATGGAACTGCGTCCATGAATACTAATTGTTCAGCGGTAGCGACAGTCAGTTTCGATCCTGTACCTAATGTTGTTCATATCGACTCAACTTTTGACCTGCAATTTACCCCTGACAAACAGTCCTTCATGGGGAAATTTATCAATACCTTCGGTGTTGAAGGTACGACTAGCGGCACACGTTACTCAACCGTTCTTCCAGCGACAACTGCACAATAGGGTTTTAACATGACTATTAAATTTTTATCATTAGCAATTGCTGCTGGCTTAGCGCTATCGGCACCTGCCGCTAATGCTGCAGTCTACAGCTTTACTCAAACAGGTTTTGAGGAAGGTGCTTTTATTTCTGGAACTTTTGAGGCCAGTGATTCGAATGCTGATTTAATTATCGGTGGCGGGACACTGAATTCAATTCAGGAAATTACCGCATTCACCTTGGCTTTTTCGGGTAATTCACTTGTCCAGGCATTTACTCATTCATTTTCTGATTTAACTACGTTGAATTACCGGCCTGCAAAATCATTTTTTGGTGATGCAAATCCAGAAGGGATGGCGAGTAACTGGTTTGGCTCAACAGGATTTTTCTATGTTGGCGGAACGGCAGTTGCCGGTGAACAGGGGGGATATGTACAAAATATCGATACCGGGTCATGGTCTCATAGTGAAAATCTAGTGTATGTAACACCAGCCGCTGTACCCGTTCCTGGTGCTGTCTGGTTGTTCGGTTCAGCATTAGCTGGATTTATTGGTGCTGCGCGACGCAAAAAAAGCTAATTAATTATTAAAAGTAGTTGATACCTTTTAACGCCCTTCGGGGCGTTTTTTTTCGTTTTCAATTTAGAACGCTTGTTAGATATTAAGAATACTGCTCGGCACTTGAGGGTATCTCGAAAAACCCTGCACTTCGATAAACTCAGTACCCACAGGGCATAAATGCGAACGGTGTCTTATAAATCAATAAGTTCCGTTCGTGGTGAGCTTGTCGAACCATGAACGGAGTGGGTTATTCGAGATTCTCTTGACTCAACATCAACAAGAATCCTTTTGCAGGATTATCATAAGGGCTATTTAAATCGTGGAGTCGGGTAATGAATCGATGTATCTGGGCGCAATCCAGCCTGCTTGAACAAAATTATCATGACCTGGAATGGGGCGTGCCTGTGCATGATGACCGTTTGCTGTTTGAGTTTTTAATCCTTGAAGGCGCGCAAGCCGGATTGAGTTGGATCACCATTTTGAAAAAGCGCGATGCCTACCGGCTAGCTTTTGATCATTTCGATGCCGAAAAGATTGCCAACTATAACGATGACAAAATTGCTGAATTGCTCGCCAATGCTGGTATTGTCAGAAATAGACTGAAAGTGCAATCGGCTGTCATCAATGCACGCGCCTTTTTGGCGGTGCAGCAAGAGTTCGGTAGTTTTTCAGACTATATCTGGCAATTTGTAGAGGGCAGGTCGGTGGTAAATACTTGGGGAAAACATGCCGAGATTCCCGCTTCTACTCCAGTATCAGTGCGGATGAGTAAGGATTTACTAAAGCGAGGCTTTAAATTTGTGGGCCCAACCATTTGTTACGCATTTATGCAGGCGACTGGCATGGTTAATGATCATGTTACCGATTGCTTCAGATATGTAGAAATCACTACAAATAACCATGAATAGATCAAAGATACGTATAAAAAAGGTGCCTGCTTATAATGATGATCAATCATTATCCGGTTGGCGCGAATCCCTGAATGACATCATTTTTGGTTCCGAAACGCCTGCGGGCAAAGCCTTCGACGTAATTCTGATTGTTTGCATAGTTTTTAGCGTCATCGTGGTAATGCTGGACAGTGTCAGCGATATTCAACAGCGTTACGGGCAACTTTTATATGGTTTGGAATGGCTGTTTACCGGCCTGTTTACGATCGAATATTTATTGCGTGTGATCACTGTCAGACGGCCCTGGCTTTATATAACGAGTTTTTTTGGGCTGGTCGATGTACTGTCTATTTTGCCTAGCTATCTGATATTGCTGTTTCCAGGCATTAGCATCAAATATGTGCTGGTGATCAGAGTGCTGCGCATGTTGCGGATTTTTAGGATTTTAAAACTTTCGGCATACATGCAGGAAGCCGACATATTGATGGATGCGCTTGCTAACAGCACCCGCAAGATTACAGTTTTTCTGTATGCGGTTCTGACTTTAGTAATAATTTTTGGTTCATTAATTTATGTGGTCGAAGGCAGTGAGGCAGGATTTACCAGCATCCCCACGTCAATGTATTGGGCCATTGTCACCATTACCACAGTCGGTTACGGTGACATTGCACCAGCAACGCCGTTAGGACAAATGATTGCAGGCATATTGATGATTACCGGTTACGGTGTGATTGCTGTGCCAACCGGCATATATAGCGCGGAAATTATTAAATCCTATAAGAACGAAAAAATAAGAAATGACGCTTGTCCGAATTGTGGTGCAACAGACCATGATTTTGATGCGAGTTTTTGTAAATTTTGTGGTCATCGATTGGATGAGGGTTGAGCTGTCATTTGACGCTTCAAAAATCCCCCACCAATTTTTTTAACGGTGCTTTAAATGCAAATATCGCCAAACCGGTTGCTGCGCCTAAAACCGCCAGCAGCAAAAAGAAACTGTCTTTGGGCATTTTTTCATAATAAGTGCCGATATAACCGGACAGGTAATTACCAAAAAATGTCGCCAGAAACCACATCCCCATCATCATTCCCACTAATCTGGGCGGAGATACCTTGGTAACCAACGATAAGCCAATCGGCGAGAGATGCAGTTCACCCAAGGTATAAATAAAGGTGCAGAGTACCAACCAAAGAAAGCTGATTTTCACGGTCGATTCAAGGCCGGAAACCGCAACAATCAGCACTAAAAATGAAGCCCCGAGCAAGCCCGCACCGAATGCCATTTTGCCGACACTGGATCTTGTTTTGCCTTGATCGGCAAGCCGTGCTGAGCGTCTGTCTAACAAGGGCGCCAGTAAAAAAATGAACGCAGGGTTGAGAGACTGAAACCACGTCGACGGCATTTCCCAACCAAACACATGCCAGTCGGTGTGTTGATCCGCAAACAGTTGCAAGGTATTGCCCTGCTGTTCATACACCGCCCAAAACATGATATTGAGTACAGCCAACACGATCAGCCCGCCGATAGCTTGCCAATTTTTTCCGGTTAACGGCGCATCTTTCGACGGTTTAGCTGTTGTTATCGTGAACCGATCTTCAGCCAGATATTTATGTCCGGCTAGATAAACCAGCAACCCAAGCAACATGCCGAGGCCCGCCGCGCCAAAGCCATAGTGCCAGCCGTAGCGCTGGCCCAAGGTGCCGCACACTAACGGGGAGAAAAACGCGCCGAGATTGATGCCCATGTAAAAAATAGTGAACGCGCCATCGCGACGAGGATCGCCGGGTGGATACAGACTGCCGACCTGCGTGGAAATGTTGGGTTTAAAACAGCCGCTGCCTAAGATCAATAACAGCAATGCCACCAGAAAGAACGCTTCGGAAGCCATTAAAAAATGCCCCAGCGCCATCAACACCGCGCCCACCATAACGGTCTTACGCTGCCCCCAAAACCGATCTGCCAAAATGCCGCCGAAAATGGGCGTGAAGTAAACAAAACCGGTATACAGCCCGTAAATCTGCGAAGCCAACGGCTGAATGCTCATTGGACCAAACATAAATTCTAATCCCGCCTGTAGCGCCGTAAAGCCAATCACGGTATCGCCGCTTTGTGCGGTTTGGATCAGATGCTGGGTGAGGTACAACACCAGCAGGGCGCGCATGCCGTAAAATGAAAAGCGCTCCCACATTTCGGTGAAAAACAGCACAAACAAGCCAATGGGATGCCCAAACAACGTTTTTTGTTTCATAGTCTTTTAACGCTTGGGGTATCCGGCAGAGCTTGTTTTATGGTCTGATCAATAAAACACCACAAGTGCTTTTGATTAATAAAACCATGATTTGGAATAATGCTTTTATCCGTTTGCACGACCCAGTAAGGATCGTAAGTGGCTGAATTTTTTAAATGCCGTAATTCCATTTTGGAAGAATCTTGAAACAAGGACGCGGCTTCATGCCCGTTCCCAGTATCCCAGCCCTGGCCGGTTGTGGGCTCGCCCTTACTGAGTTGTAAGCGTTTCTGACGAGCTACCGCACTGTTTAACCAGCCGGAAGTTGATGTGCAAGCATAATCTGGTCCCGGAGAATCATTGGCTTCCAGCCGATGGGTGATGAACTGATTGAAATGCCCCACTGCCGTGGTATCTAGCTCCCATTCTGAAAGCGTATTATTGTCCTGGGCAGTATTTTTTTGATCTGAATTAAATGCTTTGTGTTGTTCGAACATAGCGGTCAACTTTCTGCTAAAAGCAAAACTGTCTTTGGTGATGCTATCCGCTTCTGACGTCGCAATAATCAACAATGGATTTTGTCTGTCGCTGAACGAATATTCGCGATTATGACGTTGTGCAGCTTCCCGAATCGCCGCAAAGCGCATAGCTTCAAAAGCAGGATTGACTAAGACCACCAAATCGCCAAATCCGGAACGCAATTCAGCATTTTCCGGCTGAGCTAAGCGCTGTAACAGCACCTGATGAAGAGAATTAAAAATCACCGATGCGCCAAGGCTGTGACCAATGGTGAGTAATTTGTTGTTGCTTCCTTCCGCTTTAACAATAGATTCCACACGCAACAAAAAATCCAACAGAGAATTTCGCCCGACTTCTTCACTAACAACTTTTCGGTCCCAAAAGGTCAGTAATCGCAGCCAGGGCAGATCTAGCGTCTCCCCTCGCCAGCCGACATAAATGCCGATCACGTTATAGTCCGGATTCTGCTGTTTTGTTTCCTTAAGACGCTCCTTAAACCGCCGAACATTAAAATCTTTGTCGTTGGCGTTGTGGTGCCAGCCATGCACATAGATAGTGACATATTGCTGTTGCCGCTCGCTTTTAAGTAGCTTGATTAAGGCATCGACTTGGCCGTTGTCATAAAATTGCCCTTGGTCATCAATCTCGACAAAGCCCAATTTGAAATTATCTTCCTTGCTTGCGACCAGGTTTGCCGTGTCGCACGACATTGTCTGTGTTAGCTCGCAGGGCGTTTCGGTAATGTTGGTGCGAAAATATTCTTTAGGCGCGCAGGCCGACAGTAATACTAAAAAAACAAGGTTGATGGGGAACTTATTCATGGTAATTATGAGTTAACAACAGGCTTTGATGGAGTATAACAAAACTGAGTGCGCGATCAGTGAGCTTGGCGGTAATGCCATTATTTTAAAATTGATTGGAGTTTGCAATGCGTTATTTACACACCATGATTAGAGTCAGTGATTTGGATGAATCCCTGGATTTTTTCTGTAACAAACTGGGATTGGTTGAGAACAATCGGATAGTCAGTGAAGCCGGGCGCTTTACCTTGGTTTATCTGCATGCGCCACTGGATGCAGAGCAAGCCGCCAAAACACATTCGCCTTTAATAGAGCTGACATACAACTGGGATGCTGAAGAATATGGAGGGGGGCGCAACTTCGGACACTTGGCTTTTGAAGTCGATCATATTTATGAAACCTGCCAAAAACTAATGGCTGCCGGAGTGGTCATTAACCGTCCGCCGCGCGATGGGCGGATGGCGTTTATCCGCTCGCCGGATAAGATTTCTATTGAGTTGTTGCAAAAAGGCGCGGCGCTGGCACCGGCGGAACCTTGGGTTTCTATGGAAAATATTGGTAGTTGGTGAGTTTATTATGACCAGGAAATCTCAGAAAGAAGAAGAGCTTAATTTTGCAAATACTGCATCAAAACTTCTTGGTGAAAGTTGGAAAATCGAAGCCGCACCCAATGAAATTGAATGGCCCGATTTACTTGTAACTAGGGATGGTAAGAAATTTGGACTGGAGATTACTCAAATATTTATTAGTGAAGCGCATCCAGGTTTTAAGTTACAGGAAGCTGAATCTTTTAGGAGAAAGCTCTTACAGAGCCTAGCTAAAAAATATTATGGAATATCAAATATTCCAATTTCATTAAAAATTTACGGAGAATTTTCAAAACACATGTTTGAACAATTGATTACGAATATTCTTTACGTGGTGAAAGAGTCAAAAGAATTTGAAATGAAAACATTCTTACTGGCTGATGGAGCAACGAAAGTGCATGTGAGTAGACTCCCTGATCACTTTGTAAAATATAGCCGATGGCAATATGTGGGGGACTCAGTTGGCTGGGTGTCTACAATGCCGTTTCAAGAGATCGATAGGGCAATCCATGTTAAGGAAGCAAAAATTGAGAAATATAGAAAAAACATTGAAGATATTTGGTTACTGCTAGTGCTAGATAGAACAAAAAACAGTGGGCGAGTACAGATTTCAAGTAGCATTGAAATAAAAAGCACCCTTTTTAATGAAGTGTATGTAATGTCTTATCCTCAGGAAATATTAAAAGCACATAAGCTGTTGCTCTGAGTTATGAAGCCCAGCAGCTCTATATGTCTTTGTAATTCAGCAGTGTAGTCAGGTTGGTTGGGCTGTTTTTGGCAAGCCAATATTTAAATCTAGGCCTCAGCCATAAACGACCAATCAATGCTAAGGTCTGGGAAGATTTGTACCGCGGTCGGTTCATCCATACCAAATACGCCCGGTTGTCCGTAGCGGCCTTGTTCATCAAGCGTATAAACCATCAGCCAGCGGTCTTCCGGATGGACAAGCCAATATTCTTTCAATCCATGCTGCTCGTAAAGGCTGCGCTTGATGTTCATGTCCTTCAGCATAGTGGAAGGAGACAACACTTCGACAATCCAATCCGGTATGCCCCGGCAACCCAGCTTATCCAGTTTGGATTGATCGCATATAACGCTTAGATCCGGTTGTACGATCGTTTCCACTTTGTCATCTGCTTCATCATCGCGGGGCAGGCGCACATCGAAAGGAGCAACATAACCTTTGCAGGGCTTGCCTCGTAGGTAATTCCGAACTTGTCCCGCCAATTCAAACACGATGTCCTGATGCAACCGCAGCGGCGCAGTCATTGCATGCACTTCACCGTTAATCAACTCCCAACGTTTATCGTCAGGCCATTGAGCGTAATCGGCATAGGTGTATCGTTGTTGCAACTTTTCTGCGGTGCTCATTGTCTTGTCTCCAAGCCACGTTACCCTAATGAATTAAATCGCCTTCTTAATTCTTTCCAGTGCATTTTCGAGATTCGCCATGCTGGTGGCAATGGAAATCCGAATATGGCCGGGGCTGCCAAATGCAGAACCCGGCACTAACGCGACACCGGCTTTTTCAATCAGATAATCGGAAAATTCCAGATCATCGTTAATGCCATCCAGACGAGCAATCAGAAGTTCTATGTTGGGAAATACATAAAAAGTGCCGTCGGTAGGTAGGCAGTGAATACCGTCGATACTGTTGAGTTCTGCAACCACATAATCATGACGTTTTTTAAACTCCACGCACATGTTGGTGATAAAGCTTTGATCGCCGGTTAATGCCGCTTCCGCCGCCACTTGGGAAATGGACGTAGGATTAGAGGTACTTTGTGATTGCACGGTGGTCATTGCTTCAATCAAATCGGCCGGGCCTGCGGCATAACCTATGCGCCAACCGGTCATTGAGTATGCTTTGGATACGCCGTTCATCACTACGGTGCGATCATAAAATTCCGGGTGTGCATTCAATATATTTACAAAGGTGCCGGGTTCCCAGAGGATATGCTCGTACATGTCATCGGTGGCAATGATGATGTTGGGGAAATCTTTAAGCACATCACCCAGTGCTTTAAGCTCGTTCAACGAGTAAGCCACACCGGACGGATTGGACGGGCTGTTAATGAAAATCAGCCGGGTTTTATCGGTGATAGCAGCGCGCAGTTGCTCAGGTGTGATCTTGAAATGTTGCGCCTGGGTGGTTTCAATAATCACCGGTACGCCATCGGCCAGCAACACCATGTCGGGATAAGATACCCAATACGGCGCGGGGATAATCACTTCATCGCCGGTATTTAGCAGTGCTTGGGTCAAATTAAATGAACTTTGTTTGCCGCCGCAAGATACCAGCACTTGATTAGCTTGGTAGTCGAGCCCATTATCTTTTTTGAATTTGGCGATAATGGCTTTTTTTAATCCTGCGGTACCATCGACGGCAGTGTATTTGGTAAAACCATCGTTAATAGCTTTGATGGCTGCGGCTTTAATATGGTCAGGGGTATCGAAATCAGGTTCACCGGCACCCAGGCCGACAATATCATGACCAGCTGCACGCATTTTTGCCGCTCTTGCAGTGATGGCTAAAGTAGGAGAGGGTTTAACTGCCTGAACTCGATTGGAAAGTTTAATGGTCATGTTTCGCCGTGTAGAATCATTGTCAAAGATGGTCAGGATTATACCCCATGTGCTAAGCCTTATAAAAACCATCCCACGATAAACAAACTGTAAACAGAGACCGTCACTTGAAGAAAAAATTTAAGATTCACAGTCGATTTCAACCTGCGGGTGACCAGCCTACCGCCATCAGACAACTGGTTGAAGGCTTGAGTGATGGCGAGGTACATCAAACTTTGTTAGGGGTAACCGGTTCCGGTAAAACCTTCACAATGGCCAATGTTATCAATGAGGTGCAGCGGCCGACCATGATTATGGCGCCCAATAAAACCTTGGCGGCGCAGCTATACGGGGAAATGAAAGAGTTTTTTCCGGAAAATAGCGTCGAGTATTTTGTTTCTTATTATGACTACTACCAGCCGGAAGCCTATGTGCCTGCGTCGGATACTTTCATCGATAAAGATTCCGCAATCAATGAGCACATTGAACAAATGCGCTTATCCGCGACCAAAGCCCTGTTTGAGCGGGACGATACGATAGTCGTGGCGTCCGTGTCTGCGATTTACGGCTTGGGCGAGCCGGAATCGTATTTCCAGATGGTGCTGCATCTAGTTAAGGGCGACATGATCAATCAGCGCGATATTCTCCGGCGCTTGGCGGAAATGCAATATACCCGCAACGATATTGAATTACGTCGAGCCACATATCGTGTGCGCGGCGAGGTAATTGATGTATTCCCTGCAGAATCGGAAAAAGAAGCACTGCGCATTGAGCTATTCGATGACGAAGTGGAGCGACTGTCTTTATTTGACCCGCTCACCGGTGAAATTTTGCAACGTTTATCGCGTTATACCATCTATCCAAAAAGCCATTATGTGACGCCACGTGAACAATTGCTCAGCGCTGTTGACAATATCAAAGCCGAACTTAAAGACCGCTTGGAATACTTGAATTCGCACAACAAGCTGGTCGAGGCACAGCGCTTGGAACAGCGCACTTTGTTTGATATTGAAATGATTTTGGAAGTGGGTTATTGCTCCGGTATCGAAAACTATTCGCGGCATTTATCCAGTCGCGGGCCGGGTGAAGCGCCGCCAACCATGTTCGATTATCTGAAAGCTAATGCACTGGTCATCATCGATGAAAGTCATGTCACCGTGCCGCAAATAGGCGCGATGTACAAAGGCGATCGGTCCCGTAAAGAAACCTTGGTCGAATATGGCTTTCGGTTGCCGTCAGCGCTGGATAACCGGCCGCTAACCTTTGACGAGTTTGCTGTGCGCGCACCGCAACGGATTTATGTATCAGCCACCCCGGGGCCTTATGAACGCACGCATTCCGGTGTGTTTGCCGAACAGGTGGTCAGGCCAACAGGTTTACTTGATCCTGTAGTGGAAGTGCGTCCCGCCACTACACAGGTGGATGATTTGTTATCAGAAATCAACCTGCGCGTGGCTGTCAATGAGCGCGTGCTGGTGACGACGCTCACCAAAAAAATGTCTGAAGACTTAACCGAATACCTGAGCGAACACGATGTGCGGGTGCGCTATTTACATTCGGATGTCGATACCGTCGAACGGGTGGAAATCATCCGTGATTTACGTTTAGGAAAATTTGATGTGTTGGTGGGTATCAACTTATTACGTGAGGGCTTGGATATACCCGAAGTGTCGTTAGTGGCCATTCTCGATGCCGATAAAGAAGGATTTTTGCGATCGGTGGTGTCTTTGGTGCAAACCATCGGCAGGGCAGCGCGAAACGCTAAAGGTAAAGCCATTTTATATGGTGACCGCATCACTAAATCGATGCAGCAAGCGATAGAAGAAACTGAACGTCGCCGTGAAAAACAGCGTCAGTTTAATATCGAACATCACATCACTCCGACAACCATATACAAGTCAGTTACCGATATTTTGGGCGCGCCGATTCCGGGTGCCGGTTTTGCCAATGCCAGTAAAGCCGCACTTGCTAAAGTGGCTGAGCAGCCCGCGTCTTATAAGGCGATGACACCAAAACAGTTAGGGAAAAAACTAAAACAGCTGGAAGAGGCCATGTATCAGCATGCCCGCAACCTCGAGTTTGAACAGGCGGCGGCAATCAGGGATGAAATCAAAATGCTGGAGCAACAAATGTTGGCGTAAAGCTTGCGTAAGAAAAAACAATTGGTATAATGCGCGCTCTTGAAGTGACAAGCACTTCAGGCGCGTAGCTCAGTTGGTTAGAGCACCACCTTGACATGGTGGGGGTCGTTGGTTCGAG
>JAUYMX010000262.1 GCA_030699345.1 Methylococcaceae bacterium | reverse complement strand
CACCATGCTCATATCGATACCCGCCATCACCGCAATTTTTACCGCTTCGCGTGGCGATGCCGCCATTTTGTCACGACTATAAAGTCGCTCAATGTCTGCCCAATCAGACACGGTAAAGCCTTTAAAGCCCATTTCTCCGCGCAGGATAGTCGTCAAATATTGATAATTGGCGTGACCGGGTATGCCGTCAACTTCGGCGGAATTGATCATCACTGTCGGCGAACCGGCGTTGATTCCGGCTGCAAACGTCGGCAAGAAATACTCACGTAACATGCGTTCGCCAATCCAGGCTGGCGTGCGATCCTTGCCATTAAGTGGATAACTGTAACCAACGAAATGCTTTAAACAGGTCGGCGCTTTATCAGCCGCAGCAAAATCATCGCCCTGATGACCTTTGATGTACGCGCTACCTAAGGCAATAGCCAGATGTACGTCTTCACCGTAGGTTTCCCACAAGCGCGGCCAAAGCGGTTGACGACCAATGTCCATCACCGGCGAAAAATTCCAATCCTGACCTGAAGCCTTTACTTCGCGGGCGGTAATCTCGCCTTCTTTAAAAGAAAGATCAGTATTAAAAGTCGCCGCCATGTTGATGGCTTGCGGAAACAGCACCGCATTTTCCGTGTAATTGGCGCCATGTATCGCATCGATGCCGTAAATCACCGGGATTTTTAACCGGGTTTGAGCGGTAGCCTCACGAATGGTTTGCGTCATTTTCCGCCATTTTTCAATCGGCTGAACTTGATTGTTCGGCGTGGTCGGCGTGTTGAGTATTGAACCCACATGATGATTTAACAAGGCATCGTATAACTTGCCCTGCTCAATAGGATCTTCTGCAACTTCGCCGTTGAGTACGGAGATAACGCTAAAGTCGATCTGCGTCATCTGCCCAACTTTCTCTTCCAACGTCATCTGCGCTAAAAGTGCCTGAACCTTAAGATCAATAGGATTGTTTGCGTCTTGTGCACTCACAGCAGACTCCAAAATTACGAATAGGGAAAAAATTAACAAGGGGGCTTTCATTTTCAAAAGATAAGCTTCGATTTTTAGGGTTACCCGCTCGACTAAATGCGCCAGCGTTAAAGAATTTCAGCCTCAAACGTTAACGACAACAGCTACGGAAAGAATAAATTTGCTGACAATTTTACATGGTCATCTTATTGAAGGTGCTGCAAATATTTGAACTTCGAAAAATTTATTAATTTTCTCAAGCCAATAGAGAAAATTATCTCGACTAGGGTTGAAAAACCAAGGCTTCAACAAGCCTTTTATTTAAAAAATGGTTTACCAAAGACCTTAATTAAACTGTGTTATTTAACTTATCTTGAAAGGTCATATACCCGTATATTTTTTAAAAACTGTGTTTGTATTTTTATCAATCTCTAACACGACAGCTATAACCTATTGTAAAAATTGATAATTTAACCATAAAAAATTACTGGCACGGTAACTGCTTTAAATTCCCCCAGACAACCAAGCTCTCTTAAACAAATTGCTTGGCCTCAGGAACGAGGACACTGTCAGGGAGTTCCGGGAAAGCCAACTACGTCGAGAGGCGTATTCGGAAAGCTTCGGGTCTTGGGCAACCAAGATGGCTGGGTTGCGTCTTGGATAGATGAACAGTGTCATCATGAATTCTGTTTTTAACGATAGAACTCATTATGAAATAACTGTTTTACTAAAAATTTGACCTTAAACAATCAGGAAGGAAAATTTAGATGACAATACTTAGAACAACCATCGCAACAATTCTCGCCGGCACAGCTTTAGCGGGTGTTTCTACTCAAGCGAGCGCGGTTAGCGTTACTGGTTCAGTCGAAACTTTCAATGCAGCTCACACCATTACTAATAGTGCGGGCACAGTTGCTATCGGCACCAGCCTGAACAACGCTGGTGGTCATATCCTTACCGCTGGTGCATCACAATCTGCCATTTATCATGACTACACCACCGTAAAATCATGGGCAGATATGTCTATCGACTTAGGCTGGATGCATAATGTGGACTGGGTACAAGTTAATGTTACCGATACCGGAACATACAAAATCAAAAGTGAAATTCTGGGGTTCCGTAACGTAGCAGGATCAGCCAATTCTTCAAATGCTACTACTACAACCACATACACACCGATGGTTCAGGATAAATCTATCCATCCTGCTTTCAGTATCTGGTCATTAGCTGGCAACACTTTCACCAGCACAGGCTCAAGCAATAATCCTACGACTGTACAAAGTCCTCTGGCATACGGCTACACCACTGGTGGCAATAACAACACTATGGGCTTTAACCAAGTAGCCGCGCCTAACGGCACTAACAACGCATCATTTTTGACTGCTGGCGGCGTTAACGGCTTTGTCGGTTATTCAAATTCTGGCACAAGTGGTTGGTATAACGGTAACGGCGATTTAGTCGGTGCAGGTTCTCCAGGTGCTTCATCAGGCACCAATGCAGACGGTTTTCTGTGGACAGACTTGACCCTAAATCTGTCAGCTGGCAGCTATCTTTTGGCTATCGGCGGAAGCTGCGTAGATCTAGTCAATTGCGGCCCTTACCAAACTAAAACAGTCACAACGCTTGCTACTGGTGCACAAGTGGTATCTAAAGCTTACGGCACAGGCTGGCACGAATTGACAGTTACAGCAGTGCCTGTCCCTGGTGCAGTTTGGTTATTCGGTAGTGCCTTGGCTGGTTTCGCAGGAATGCGTCGTCGTAAATCGGCATTGGCTGCTTAAATTCAGCTGAAGTAAAGGAATAATACAAAGGGGGCGACGCTTCAGCTTCGCCCTTTTTTAATCACTCCTGATCATATCCAAACGCTTCAATAAAGCGATTCAACTTAGGCAAAATGGCATCGAAGTGATTTCCATATCGGCGCCATCTTGCCACCGCACTTTTATAAATCGGCTGACTAACCGCAGCAAAACTCGGTGTAGCAATAAAACGACCTTGTGCGCGTTGATGAAATTCTGTTACTTCTGGATACCAATCCACACCTAACACATCGAACACGTGTCGATACGTGCTTTCAAAATCGTTCACAGTATCTTCGTAACGAAGCTCCAGATAATCTGCCTGAATGCTCTCGCGCAAATGCAGCCATAAATCCATTACAGCCTCGTATTGGCTGGCCACACCTTGCCATGTCAACAAATTAACAGTGGCAGGTGACGCACTAAACGGCTGCATAAAACAGCTTAAACAGACGTCACGAGGATCACGCAGAGCAAACAAAAATTTTGCTTCAGGAAAAATAGTGCTGATAAATCCGGCATCAATACTATTCAGGGCAGCTTTATCGATAAAGCGTTTATTCAGGGCGGGTTTGCCATATTCCTCTTCGACACGCTGCCAGTAAAATCGGCGTAAATGCCTAATCTGTTCAATACCGCAAGCTTGTAATGCCTCTGGAATATTATTAGACACGCCACTGATCTTAGCCAACTCTTTGGTCAGTTCAAAAATCAATTCATTTTCGTCAGATGTAAACAAATCAGGATGTGCCGCTAACACTTGCTCGGTTAGCGTTGTTCCTGATCGTAAAAAACCAAACAAAAATGCCGGTACCGGCAAGTTATCGTCCTGTAAGTCCTGCACTGACCAGCGGGTCAGCAATGCTTTATCAAAACCGGCTTTATTTTTGGCTATGCAGTCAAAAATATGATTCTTATTGAGCTTGCTAATTTCCGGCAACGATTGATGTATGGTTGATGCTTGATTGAGCGCCATAAATGCAGCATCGTATTGTTTCTGTTTGTCCAAGACAGTGGCCAGTTCCAAATAGGCGCGCGCAACTGGTGCTGACACATGATTCAATTCTGTAATGCGAGTCAGCCGACCACGCGCTTCATCCAGCCGCCCTTGCCGCGTATCCAAAATCGCTAAGAGGATGTTACAACCTGGATCCTCAGGCAACAGCTGACAGGCTTTACGAGAAGCTTGCAAGGCTTCATCAACGCGATTGATTCGACTAAAACACATGGCCAAGGCATTTTGCGCTGCCGGGGACTGCGGCGCCAGACGCACAGCTGATTGTGCCAGTTTGAGTGCAGCCTCAAAATCACCCCAATGCTGCATTTGCCCACAGAATTCCAAGAGTCGAGCAATATCACGATTTTTGGCTACTTCCTTTTCTACTTGTTTGGCCGCCTGCCTGAGATAAGTAAGCCCGGCTCGTCGCTTTTTCTGCCAACACAATTTTTGCCCGATACCAGCTAACGCTTCGGCATTATTGGGCTTTATCTCTAATACCTTGCGAAACCAGAGCTCTGCGCTATCAAAATCGCCTCGTGAGACAGCAAGGTTAGCGTTATGCAATAAGCCGCCAATATCAATAGACTTTGCTTGTTGAGCCTCTGCACCATGTTTCGCGCAGCAAGCTTTGTATTTTTTACCGCTACCACAATGACAGGGATCATTACGACCCATCTTATTCTTTTCAAGTGCATCGGAATTTGTCATCGATTGGTCAAATGCGGTGAAAGCAATGTTGCTCATAGGTTTCATTAACTTATCTTAAATAGAGTCTGCTCAGTAAATCACGAAGCCAAACTAGCAAAATCGGCGGTCGGCCTAAGGAACGCGGCTGGATTTAAGCCTGCCCGTTGCCAAGCAAATCTTACGGCTGACAGCAGCGCTGCAAGCCACCTTTTTCTTGGGGC
>JAUYMX010000261.1 GCA_030699345.1 Methylococcaceae bacterium | reverse complement strand
TGCCAAATAACGCGACGATTTCGGTGAATTTGTTTTCAGCTCGGGCATTAAACACCCAGAAACCGGATAGTTTAGGTTTATTTTTAGCTTCATCGCCTCTAAAGACTTGATCGCCGCTGTAGCGGCCATCTAAAGCCAAAGAGAGTTGCTGCCACAATTCCACGCCAATCGTGGCCTTAAAAATATGCTCAGGAATGCCGGGGAGTTTGTCGCCTTGGTCAACCCGTGCAATTTGATCATGATCAAGAGGGTCCAAGCTGTCAAAGCCGCTCAAGAAGCGCGCGTTCAAATAGGTGTAGTTGGTTGAAAAATGCCAATCGTCGATGCTGCTGAACAATTGTGGATAATTGATCTGTGTGCCCGCTTCTATACCGTAACGACGGGTTTTACCGACATTTTGAAAAAAGCCTTGGCTGATCAAGCCGCTATTCAAGTCACGACGAAAAATAATATCGTTAGTATTCATGGTGTGGAAATAGCCTAAATTCCATTTCAAATCACCTTTGCCTACGGCATTATTTAAAACGCCTCTAAAGCCTCCTTCCCAGGTCTTGGCAACCACTTGCTCTAAAGGAGGATCCGCAGTGAAGGAGTTGGGGAGTTTGCACGGCGCGGCGGGGTCGGCACAGCTTAATTCCATCGGTGAGGGCGCGCGTGTTGATTCGCTGTAATTGCCGAACACAGTTAAGTTATCAAAAATGTTATAGGTTAAACCTGCGGATGGATTTAAACGCTCAAAAGTGTGCGAGCCATTCAGTTCTGTACCGTATTTGTCGATCAAATTCATGTGAATGTAGTTGTAACGACCCGCGACGGTGGCAGTTAAGTCGTCGGTGATGGAAAAGCTGTCACTTAAAAACACACCGACTGCGGAGGTGTTGGTGGTGAGGCGTACACGGGGCTCATCAACCAATATGCCGCTACCAACAGTCCCGCGATTATCCGTTAAAGAAGCCAATTCGGTATCTGCATTAAAGTGTACCGAGGCGTAGTCGTAACTGGTGCCAACGGTCAGGTTATTTTTGTGTTTAAACAAGTCTTGAGCGAATACGGATTGTAATGAGCCACCACGGCCGCGCATGTTGGTTTGGCTAGTGTTGTTGGTGCCACCTTCGACGGCATCGTCAGCAGCAATTTCATTACCGTTAATATCTTCAGCTTCTTGTTCATCGGGACCTGGATTTTCACACAGATTCCCTGCATTTCCTGGTAGTAGGCACGCTTCAAAATCACTGGTATCACCATTAAAAGTCTTAACGCGATTTTGCCTAAAGTAAGCATTACCGCTGACTTCAATATCGTCAGTGACATCATAACTTCCGGCCAATTCTGAAAAGAACATCCGGGTGATAGTTTGATCAGGATGGGTAAATACCGATTTTCTGCCTTCTTGTCTCAGCATGGTTTCCGGTGTGGCACCATTGCCGCGCATGTCATTGTCATTGGCGGCCAGGGTCAAATCCAGTGAGCCTTTATCGCCGCGCCAGCTCAAGGTGCCGAACGCCCGTTCTGCTTTAGTCGGTGAAAAATTACGCCAACCATCTTCTTCAAAGTGATTCAAGTCTAAAAAATACCCCCAAGTGCCATTGTTCCAGCCGCTGGTTAATTCTTCTGAATGTCGATCCCAAGAGCCGCCATAGACTTCGATTTGGTGTCCCGGAGCGGAAAAGCCGGTCTTGGTTTTAACGGAGATGGCGCCGCCTAAACTGTTTAAACCATAAACCGGGTTGGAGCCGCCATATAAGGCCATCGAATCAATCGCACCTTCAGGAATTAAATCCCAATTGACCGTATCACCGAAGGGTTCGTTAAAACGCACACCGTTGACATAGGTAGACAGGCCTTGCGGCATACCTAATAAAGGTGAAGCAACAAAACCGCGATAGTAAATATCCGGTTGTAGCGGGTTATTTTGCGCTTCATTAATAGAAACACTGCCTAAATACTGGTTGATGTAATCGGCCAGTGAAATGCTTTGAGCTTTTTGCAGTTTTTCGGCAGATACGGTTTGGATGTTACTGGGAAGTTTATTTGCATCAACACCGCGGCCATCCAACGGGCTGGTCGATATAACATTCATAACGCCTAAATCTAAGGGCTCATCTTTAGCCAATGCAATATCGACCGCAGTCAAGCTACATAGCCCAAGTGTGGCGTAAACAAGTTTTTTCATGACGATCCGGAATTTCAAAAAGCTGGCATGGTAGCGAAAATGCGGTGCAGTCTCTATGAATGCGGGGTTAAAAGGAAAAATTCCTTAAATTGGATTTGTGAATTACAGCGCTGAAAAGAAAATATTTCGCGTAGCTGAGCGCAGGGTGATATAGTCGACTTAATGAGAATTATTCTTGATTAAGAGCTTATCGGTTCATACCAAGGTTGCACAAATGACAACAAGTTTAAAAAATCTGGCGGTAGGGAATATCGGTAAAGTGATAGGTTTTGATCAATCCGGTAAAGCTTACCGAAAACGTTTGCTGGCAATGGGTTTAACGCCGGGTATTGAATTTAGCATTACCCGTTTTGCGCCGATGGGCGACCCGGTGGAAATCAAATTGCGTGGCTTTTCGTTAACGCTGCGTAAAGACGAAGCGGCTGTGGTGTTGGTAGAGAAACTGTCATGACCACTACCTTTACCGTCGGTGTTGTCGGTAATCCCAATTGCGGGAAAACCACGCTATTTAATGTCTTAACCGGTTCCCGCCAGCACGTCGGTAATTGGCCGGGCGTGACGGTGGAAAAAAAGACCGGCGAATATACGTTTGCTAATCAGCGTATCGAGTTGGTCGATTTGCCGGGCACCTATTCTTTAGAAGCTGCCGATGATCAGGTATCACTGGATGAAAAAGTCGCTAGGGATTTTGTCGCCTCGCGGCAGGCCGATTTGGTGATCAACATTCTTGATGCTTCCAACATTGAGCGAAATCTTTACTTAACATCGCAGCTGATTGAAATGCGAGTGCCGATGCTGTTGGTGCTCAACATGATGGATGCCGTTAAACAACGCGGTATTAAAATCGATACGGATTTTTTGGCTGAACAACTGGG
>JAUYMX010000286.1 GCA_030699345.1 Methylococcaceae bacterium | reverse complement strand
CAGCGAGTCGATAAAAAATCCCAGAGCCATTATTCTTGCGCCGACTCGAGAACTAGCCATTCAAATTCACAAAGATGCTTTACAGCTGGGTAAGCATTTGAATTTAAAAATGGCGCTGATTTATGGCGGCACTGATTACGAAAAACAGCTGAATAGCCTAAAAGCCAATGTTGACATCATCATTGGAACGCCGGGCCGAATCATTGATTTTTATCGGCAAAACGCCTTTACCTTGGACAATATTAAAGTGACGGTGATGGATGAGGCCGATCGCATGTTCGATTTAGGTTTCATCAAAGATATTCGCTTTTTGTTACGACGCATGCCGCCGCCGGATCAGCGCTTGAACATGCTGTTCTCTGCCACCTTGTCTTACAAAGTGACTGAGCTGGCTTATGAGCATATGAACAATCCGGTGCTGATTCGTATTGAAAGTGAACAAGTCACCTCCACAGCCATTCAGCAAAGTGCTTTTTGTCCATCTAATGAGCAAAAAATTCCGTTGTTGTTGGGTATTTTGCATCGAGACCAGCCGCAACGTAGTATTGTTTTCGTTAACACTAAACGCGTTGCCGAACGACTCAATGATTATCTCAATGCCAACGGTTATAAAACCGCAGCTTTAAGCGGCGACGTGGCACAAGACAAACGCCAGCGGTTATTGGCTGATTTTCAAGAAAACCGCATTACCTTATTGATTGCTACCGATGTCGCTGCAAGAGGCTTGCACATTGCCGATGTGTCGCATGTATTTAACTACGACCTGCCGCAAGATGTGGAAGATTATGTACACAGGATCGGTAGAACGGCACGCTTTGGCGCCAACGGCGTAGCGGTAAGTTTTGTCTGTGAAGAATATGCCTATTCAATGCCCGATATAGAGCAGTACATAGACCAAAAAATTCCTATCCAATCTATTACTGCAGATCTTTTGGCGGCAGTCATAGAGCCTGAGAAAAGGCCGGAAACTGAGAAACCGCGCTTTTCAGCAACTCGGCCTCGTTCAAATGGCCCGCGTTCTAGCTTTAGTCCGCGCTCTAAGCCTAGAGCCCCGACATCAACTCCCTAAAGTCTGCGATAGCTGGGTATTCAGCTATCTGCCGGTCAGGCAGTTTGCTATCCGGCTTACTGACTGCGCACAAATAGCCTATACCAAACTCGTTGGCGGCATTAAGCACTGCCAGAGAGTCGTCGATCATCAGCGTATTTTGCTTGGTAAAGCCGATTTGTTGCTGTAATAACGGCCAAAATTCCGGATGTTCCTTGGGTAAACCTAAATCGTGGGAGCTAACAATCGCATCAAAAAACGGCTGCAAACAGGTTTTTTCCATTTTTAACCCCAGGCTGTCTTGATGCGCATTGGTGACCAGCAATACCTTACGCGGCGACTGCCGAAGTTTTTCCAAAAACTCCATAACATGCGGCAATACCGCAATCAACCCCGCAATTTCTGCTTTTAGTCCGGCAATATCCAGCTGTAAAGAGTTACTCCAATAATCCAGGCAATACCATTCCAACTTGCCTTCCATGCTTTTGAAACGAGGCTGCAACTGTTGCTTGGCAAGATCGACCGAAATACCTTGTTGCTCGGCAAACTTGAGCGGCACAAACTCCTTCCAGAAATGGTTGTCGAAATTCAAATCCAATAACGTACCGTCCATATCCAGCAAAACGGTGTCTATATTTGTCCAATCAATCATAAGTTAACTTGTCTGGCTTAGAAGATGGTGAAAGATACCACACCAAACAAGCTCAATAAAATTGAGTCTAAGATCAGTATTTTTCTTTTAGTGCCGGGTAAAGTTCAGAAAACGCCCCTTATACGGATCGCCGTTTTCAATAAACAGGTTGGCACGTTGACTGGTGAAGTCATAACCTAATTCGGCCATTTCCCGGCAAAAACCGACCCGATTGCCGCGATCCGGGTCGACGATAATGATTTCGGCAGACGGCGCGGCGTGACGATCGATAAAAGCTGCGAGCTGGTTGGGCTGCTGGCGTTCATAAAGCACATCACTGCCGATGATAAGGTCGAACTCACCCAGCTCAGGATTGTTTACCTCCCAGTTACCGGTTTGGTATTTCAGCGGCCCCAGCTTGTTCAACAACAGATTTTCTTTCAGGAAAGCCTGGCTCAAAGGATGCCAATCGCTGACTGTCATGTCTCCAGCACGGCGATGGATAACTAAACTCGCCAACGCGAGTCCAGCACCGATTTCTAGGATACGTTTGCCGGTCAGATCAAACGTATGCATGGCCAAAGCCAGCACTCGTGCCGACGGCCAAATCCGGCCGAATAACGGCCAACTGGCTGATGAAATTCCGGCCAGCTCTGCTTCACCCTGCGGATCGGAATATTGCTGAAGATCTAATAACGAACGGATTTGATAATCCGTACCACCAACAGTGATGGTCTCGAACTTGACATGGTAATCGGGCATAAAGGTTTCTTCTCATGGTTGAAGGTTGTGCATCAGGAAATGTTCTGATCGAACAGGCACAAGACTTCGTGAGAAGAGAGATGCGGGCAGAAAAGGCACTTGCGAGGGCCGCCCGGATGTTAATTTGGGCGGCATGTGTTGCAGAGTATCACGCCGGAAGAGTAGGTGTTGAAAATGAGTAGATTAAAAAACGTTATTAGCAGAATACGGAAAATCACTTTTCCGAAGCCAGTAAGGGTAACGGGGCAATCCCGTTACCCTATCAATTAGACGGTAATGTGGTTGCGTTTGAACCTAAGCAAACCAATCAAGCCACTGCCGAATAGCCATGCTGCAGCAGGAATTGGCACCGCAGCTGGCGTTAAGATAAACCCCCTGGTATATCCATTATGAATGCCTTGTCCCACAATTTGGCCGACATCATTTATGTCAAATGCATCAGAGAGCGTCCAACCAGTCGCACTGGCAACCAGCAGGGTGGTTAAGTCCATTAAAGCACCATCGACTGCTACAAATGCTTTGTCTTCTGAATAAGTATCGTCATGATAGTAGCCTACCACCTGCCCTAAATTATTAATGCCTCTTCCCAGGCTGAAACCGGAGGGAGAAAGGTCCGACCCTATTTCTATCATTATGCCGTCGTTGTTGGTCACGAAGGCCCTCCATGGACTACCAGCAGAAGTCTGGGAATAACCTGTAACTTGCCCCAAATCATTGATAGCAGTTCCATAACTTTCAGGTCCACCTAACGTCCCCAAATCGATCATTTGTCCATCGCTGTTAGTAACAAACGCACGATCAATAAAATCATCTCTGGACGTTCCTGTCACCTGCCCGGAATTGTTAATGCCTAAACCGTAGCTAGAGCCGTCTCCCCCCAATGTTCCCAAATCAATCATGACGCCATTTTCGTTAGTAACGAAAGCATGATGATTGTTATAGCTTATATAGGACATGCCCGTAACCAGTCCTGAGTCATTAATACCATAAGCGGCGCTGCTGTATGAGCCAACACCTAAGGTGCCCAAGTCAATCATCTCACCGCTAGTAGCAGTAACAAATGCATGGTCAGAGTAAGCGCCATAATCGGTAGTCCGCCCTGACGACCCCGCCACTTGTCCTGAGGCGTTAATAGCTTTTGCATAACTGTGGATTCCTCCTTTCAGCGTTCCTAAGTTGATCATTTGTCCATAATTGTTGCTGACGAACGCATTAATTAAATAACTACCATCGTTATCGAAGTTTATGGCTTCTCCTGCTATCTGTCCTGAGTTATTGATGCCATCTGGCCACACGTGCCCCAAATCTGTAATGTTATAGCGCAACTCCGCCTGCGCCTTATTAGCCATGACCAAAGTAGCAGCCAGTAATCCTAAGCCTAGATAGACTTTCGTTTTGTTTGTTTGAGAAAAAATTGTCATGGCAGTCTCTTATGGCTAAAAGCCGCTAGTTTTATGGTTAGCAAAGATGGTGCCTGAATGAGTAAATCCATACAGGCTTGTATGCTTTTAAATTACAAGATGATTAACCCTAACATATAACTTAAGCATTGGTATACGCCAAAATCAGAAAGACCTCGCTTAACCATACGCATTTAAATGTTTGAGCCGTTACCCGACTAAGTTATATTTGCTAACGTAAAAAATAAGCGAAGAAAGCTCATGGCTGATAAACCTAACATCCTCAATAAAACTACTATCGCTACCAGCCGGTTGTTTCGGATTGAGTCTCTGGATATTGAATTCAGTAACGGCCAGCTGCGCAATTACGAGCGTTTGGCACGGAGCGGGCCGGGTGGGGCGGTGTTGATTGTGCCGATGCTGGATGCCGAGACGGTGTTGTTGATCAGGGAATATTCGGCAGGTGTGCATCGTTACGAATTGGGCTTGCCGAAAGGTAAAACCGACGCCGGGGAATCTTTTTTAGAAGCCGCCAATCGTGAGCTGAAAGAAGAAGTCGGTTTTGGCGCTAGAAATCTCCATCACTTAAGTTCGTTTTCCATCGCGCCGTCGTATTTGGAACACATGACCGAAGTGGTGTTGGCGCAGGATTTGTACCCGGAAAAATTGTTAGGTGACGAACCTGAAGAGTTAGAAGTGGTGCCTTGGAAACTAGCCGGCATTAACGAGTTGTTGGCGACCGGTGAATGTACCGAGGCGAGATCGATTGCGGCGTTGTTTATGGCGGTGGAGTATTTTAAGAGATAAGGCCGCACGGCCATGGTTTTGCAGGCATGAACGAACAGACTGCAATTTACGATAGCTTTTCAAACCTTCGGGTAATTGGGAACCTTTTAAGATTTAAAAAATCCCCAATTATCATTTGAACTCTGGTTCAAACTACAACCGATAAAGCGGCTCCAAACCATCATCAGTTGTACCGGCCAATTTAGTTCTGGCCGTATTTTCAGTATACGTTTGAAACAGCTTTTTACCCTGCCATTGCCCCGCTTCTTTGCCGTACAACACCTGGTTCAATGCCAGAATTTCATCACGTAAGCGCGCTTCACATAATTCAGCAATCGCACCCAAACTGCCGACGTTAAATTGTTGTTTACCCCATGCCAATAATGCGTCTTTGGCGGCATTGGCATCGTTATCGGCACAGGCTTTTTTCAAGCGCTTGATGCTGTCTTCAACTGGCAGGTGCTTGCTGTTGTCGATGACCGGCTTGACGGCAGGTCTTCTGTTACTTAAAAAATAAAGCACAGTCAACAGCCAGCCCACCGCTAAAAATAGCGTTGCCCACATCCAGACATTGTTTTGCCGAACTTCTGAATTAGTTAACACAGGCGCGGCCGCATCGACTTTCTGTGCTGGTTGCTGCACAGGCGGTATTGCCGGTTGCGCGGGTGCGGGTTGTGACCCTGGCGCCGCAATTGCGGTAATGGTGGTTTCTGGGAGTTTGGCGATTTCCATTTTTTGGGTTTGGCTGTTAAACCAAGGTATCTCAATCGCCGGCAAGCTGTAGTCGCCTGACTGTGAGGGAATAATGGCGATTTTTTCTTCTCTTAATGCCACGACGCCATCGGCATTTTTTTGTTCTTGTAGGGTGGGTTGATCCGGATAGGCTTTGATTTGATTGTTGGTTTTAAGCGTATTTAGTTCCGGTAATTGCCCAACGGTCGCGCCTCTAACCTGCAAAGTCAGGGTGCGCGTGACAGGTTCGCCGACTTTCATTTGCTGAAAATCACCGGACCATTCTTGTTTGATTTCCAATTGCTCTGCCGCTAACCAATGCTTGCCGGTAAATGCGCTCGGCACAGGTTTTACATCCAGTGTAATAGCTTTAGATTCTATGCGTTTGGTTTGGGTACTTTGCGGATTAAAAAAGCCGTTAAAGCGTGAACGGCCGTTACTGCTAACCACTTCAGCGTTTAGTTCCAGTGGCTTAATAGTCAGGCTGCCGCTTTTTTGCGGAAAAATAGCGTATTTTCTTTCTGTGACTAAATAGCTCACGCCATTAACTTGGGTGCTGTAATTACTGTCATCGCCCAACTTTTCTACGACGGCATCGGCCAATTCCGGGTCACTCAGGCTGGCCTGGGCTAGGTCAACGCGTCTATACAGGCGCAGCGTGTATAACACTTGCGATTGCACATAAGGGCTTTGCGGCGTGGCTTCAACTTCTAAATAAAGCTCCTGATCGGTATCGATGTTTTTGCTGGCGGCCTGTTGATTAACAGAAATGGCCAGCGCTTGGCTGACATCATTACCAAATTTTATCGCTGGGATGGTGATATTACCGGCCCGTTTGGCAATTACTTTAAGAACCCAACGAATACTACGTGTGGCGGTGCCGTTAATTACCGAAATATTGCTGCTACGACTTTGGCCGAGGATTTTGAAATCCTGTTCTAGCGGCGCGAAATCAGGGTCATCGTCTGGTGATTCATTGGCGGTAAAAATTATCTGAAAAGATTCATCCAGGCTGATCGGGTTTCTATCCACCGCGGCGGTAATGTGTGCGGCAGCAAAACTGGATGTTGGCCAGAGCAGGTTGACCAGTATTAAAAATATCAGTGTCGTATGTTGGTTTAACAAAAACGAGCAATTCAACCTGCGAGGATTGCATGAGAGAGTGATCGGCGATGTCATAGTGTGGATGAAACGGATATTTTGGGTTGAGGATATGTTTTTATCTATCTTAGATAAGGCTAGTTGCAAGCTTTGAACTTTATACAGAACTAAGCCGTTCATGGTGAACTTATTCAGTCATGAACGGCTTAAATTTTACTATTAATCAATACAATAATGCGGTTAAAGAATGCCGTTTTCAAGCACTGGCATTACCCAGTAGTGTATCCCGGAACCGGTAAATTCGTTTTTTAAATGCGCCAGCAATTCTGCCAGACCAGCTTCAGATAAGTACATCTGAAAGCGGATCTTTCTCTGGCGGCCAAAAACTTGTTCGGCTGACGACAGGTTTTCGTTTTTATGATCATGGGCGTTGACTTGAAAGCTGCTAAAACCGAATTCCGACTCCAGGGTTAATAAACAATCGACAAAAGCTTCTTCCAGTGAAGGCGGTACATTGATAGTGACTAGAAACTGTTTGTCATTCATAGCTCAATCTCCTCTGGCGCTTCGATAGTCGTCGCCTGACCGTAAAGCTTAAATAAAATCGGTAGCAGGAATAATGTTAAAAACGTCGATGATACCAGGCCGCCAATAACTACAATTGCCAATGGGCGCTGAATTTCAGAGCCCGGCCCGGTAGCAAATAACAGCGGTATCAAGCCGAATGCCGCGATGCTGGCAGTCATTAATACCGGGCGTAAGCGGCGCATTGAGCCGAGTACAATGACTTTTGCTATATCCATGCCGGTGGCGAGCAGCTGATTAAAGTAGCTGACCATCACCACGCCGTTAAGTACCGCAATACCCAGCAAGGCAATAAAGCCTACCGAGGCCGGCACTGACAAGTATTCACCGGATAGCCACAGCGCAAACACGCCGCCGACCATCGCTAAAGGAATGTTGGATAGCACTAGCGTGGCTTGACGTACCGACCCGAACGTTGAAAACAGCAATAAAAATATCAGCCCTAATGACACCGGCACGACGACAGATAAGGTAGCTGCAGCGCGCTGTTGGTTTTCAAATTGGCCGCCGAATTCAATCGTGTAGCCGGTGGGCAGCGTGACCTTTTCCGCGACGGCTTGGCGTGCTTCATCCACAAATCCCACCAAATCACGATCCTGGACATTACTGCGAACGACAACAAAACGTTGACCGCGCTCTCTGCCGATTGATACAACACCTTCCACTTTTTCCAATTTGGCAACGGCAGTGACCGGCACATGGCCGCCCGTCGGTAAAGTCAGTTGTAGATTGTCGAAGGTGGCAGTGTTGCTGTTGCCGCGCACGATCAATGGCGTACGTTTAATGCCTTCTTGCACGATGCCTAAATTAAGACCTTCAATTTGGGCACGCAGCAGGGTTTCAATGCTGTCGCTATTTAGCCCCAAGCGGCCTGCTGCTAATTTGTCGATGGTCAGTTGCAAAAATTGCATGCCGTCGTTTTGTTTGGCAAATACATCAGTTGAGCCTTCGATATGCTTCAAGATTTCAGCTATCTCATTGGCTTTTTCATTGAGTACCGCTAAATCAGAGCCAAATAGTTTGACCGCGACATCGCCACGGGTACCGGTAAGCATTTCTGACACGCGCATTTCAATGGGCTGAGTAAAGCCAAACGCGATGCCCGGTGTTTGCGCCATGACTTTACGGATTTCTTCAATCAAACCTTCTTTGCTATCCATGCGCCATTGATCTTTGGGTTTGAGGATTAAAAAAGTGTCCGTTTCGTTTAAGCCCATTGGGTCCAGACCCAATTCATCGGAACCGACCCGCGCCACGATTGAGCCGATTTCAGGGATATTTTTTAGCAGGTTTTTTTGTACCTGACCATCCAATGCAACCGATTGTTCCAGCGTGATTGAGGGCAATTTTTCTAATTGCAGAATCATGTCGCCTTCATCCAGCGTCGGCATAAAGGTGCTGCCTATCTGGGTAAATACTACGATTGTTATAGCCATTAACGCCCCAGCACCGACAAAGACTTTTTTACTGTTGTCCAAGCACCAAACCAATGCTGGTTGATACAGTGCCTGCAATTTTCGGGGCAGCCAAGGCTCTTCGTGAGAGACATTTTTTAATAAATATGAGGCCAGAACCGGAATAACGGTCAACGACATCACCAATGAACCACTCAGGGCAAACACGATAGTCAACGCTACCGGGGTAAATAATTTGCCTTCCAAACCCTGCAAAGTCAGCAACGGTAAAAATACGATAATGATAATTAAAATGCCCGACGTGACAGGTACTGCAACTTCGCGCGTGGCCCGATAGATGACATGCAGGCGGGGTAAGCGTTTGGCTTTTTCAGTATGAGCCAGATGGGTGATGAGGTTTTCCACCACCACGACCGCGGCATCAACCAGCATACCGATGGCAATCGCAAGCCCGCCTAAGCTCATCAGGTTGGCGGACATGCCCATCGCGTTCATTAAGATAAAAGTGAACAACGCGGCCAACGGTAAGGCTAACGCAACAGTCAACGCCGCGCGCAAATCGCCCAAGAACAAAATCAGCAATACCACAACCAAGACGATAGCTTCCAGCAACGCATGAAGCACGGTATCCACTGCTTTATCGACCAGATTGCCGCGGTTATAGAAAACGTTGGCAGTAACACCTTTAGGAAAGCCTTTGCTGATTTCTGCCAGTTTTTGTTCGATACCGACGATAGTTTGCCGGGCATTGGCTCCGCGCAAACTCAATACCAAACCGGTTACGGCTTCGCCTTGACCATCCTTGCTGACGGCGCCGTAGCGAGTTAGTGCTCCGATGTTCACATCGGCGACATCGCCGACGGTAATCGGGATACCGCTGCTGTTGTCGACCACGATGGTTCTGACATCGGTCAAGGTTTTAATGCGGCCTTCAGCACGCACAATTAGGGCTTCTTCACCATCAGTCATACGCCCCGCGCCATCGTTACGGTTATTACTTTGCAATGCCTGCACCAGTTGCTCGATGCTGATACTTCTGGAAGACATGCGGGTATTGTCGGGCATCACGGTAAAGCTTCTGACCAAGCCACCCAGCGAGTTAACATCGGCCACGCCAGGCACGGTTCGCAGCGCCGGACGAATCACCCAATCGAGTAAATCACGGCGTTCCATCAGGCTTAAATCACCCCCTTCGATGGTAAACATAAACATTTCGCCCAACGGTGTCGTCATTGGCGCAATTCCGCCTTCAACACCGGCAGGCAGATTGCCCCAGAGCGTATTTAGGCGTTCGGCAATTTGTTGGCGCGCCCAGAAAATATCGGTGCCTTCGGTGAAATCGACGGTAATGTCGGTGAGGGCGTATTTGGCGATGGAGCGCAACATGGTTTGGTGGGGAATACCAAGCAACTCTACTTCAATAGGCGCGGTGATCCTGGCTTCCACTTCTTCCGGAGTCATGCCCGGCGCTTTCACGATGATTTTTACCTGCGTGGGAGAAACCTCAGGAAAAGCATCAATAGGAATATTGTTAAACGCATAATAGCCGCCACCGATGAGCAGTGCGACGGCTAGCAGAATGATGATGCGCTGGCTCAGCGCAAAGCGAATCAACGCTGTCATTATTCTTCACTCCCCAAACCTAACCAATTGGCTTTCAGCGCGACAGCGCCCTGCGTAGCAATTTGCTCGGAGTCAGTGAAATCACCACTGATAATGGATTCTTCACCTTGTTTACCCAACACTTTTATCTGTCTTACTTGGAAGCCGCTGGCTGTGCGTACAAACACAAATGAGCTGCCCTCGTTTTGAGCAATAGCGACATTAGGGACTTTAAAAGCGGCGCTAGTAGTAGCTTGGGCAATCTGGATATTGACCTGTTGGCCAGCGCGCACCGCTGATTGCGGGCCTTTGATGACGGCTCGGGCATGCACGGTTTGATTTTGTGGATTGACGCTTTGCCCCAATAGACGGATTTCCGCAGTTAAGGCATTCGAGGTGTTTTCAATCGTCACTTTGTCACCCAATTTGATGGCATCAATACGTTCCTGCGGAATGTTGATCTCCAGCCAAAGTTCATCAAGGTTGGCCAATCTATAAATGGGCGCATGAATGTCAATGCGTGTGCCTGCTTCGGCCATGCGATCCATTATCACCCCGGTGATGGGGGCGCGAATATTCAGCTGACCGCTTAACTTGTGCGATTTGCTTAGTTGGTTAATTTCACCGTCACTCATGCCTGCGATGGCTAAAAGCTGACGATGCTCGTCTACTTCAGAGGCAAAGGCGTTGTGCTGGCTGGCGGTTTCTTGCCAGCGCCGGTCAGCGATAACGCCATCGGCCAACAATTTTTTATCGCGTTGATAAGCAAGCGTTCCCAGTTGCAGCTCGCTGACAGCTTTTAGATAAAGACGTTGCATGGATAATAATTCCGGGCTGTCGAGCTGAGCCAGGATGTCGCCTTTTTTGACGCTGTCGCCAATGGCAACGTTCATTTTTAGAACAAGGCCTGCTTGTGACGCGGCAATAACATATTCATGTGTTGGCGGAACAACGACTTTGGCGGGTGCATACAACACCGGCACTTGGTTGACGGCTGCCAACTTGCCCAATTTAATACCAAGATTGGTGAAGTTTGCCTCGGAGAGCTGAATGTTATTGTCTGCAGCCAATACCAAGGAGCTTGATAGTAGGCAAAGGGCCAGCGTAGTGCGAAGTTGCACTTTTGAGAAAGTTATTAGGTTCATGGCAAAACTCCAACCGCTTGATTATAAAAGGCCTGGTCGCGCTGTAACATCACCGCGCGCTCTTTGGCGTTGAGAACGGCTTGTTGGGTCCGGGCCTGGATTTTTAATAGATCCAGCAGGTTGATTTCACCTACCGAATAGCTTAGCTGAGTCATATTGAGATGCTCCTCAGCGGCTTGTTTTAAGTCATTGGCAATGGTCAGTTCTGCTTGATTAACTTCAAGATTGTGTTCGGCTTCGTGGTGCGCCTGTTCCAGGTCGCGAAACAATTGCTCGCGCTCGGAGATCAGTCTATTTAATTCAACATTGATAGCAGCGACTTGCGGGTTGGTATGGGCGCTGCCGCCAAACGGCACTACTACGCCGATGTTAAAACTTTCCGTTTTATTACTGCGAGGATCATTGTCACTTGGGCGATCACTGTTAACGCCGATGGCAAGATTGGTTTGTCCTGAGCCAACTAATTTTAAGGCGTTGAGCTCGCCCTGCTTGCGGTCAATTTGATTATTAATTGCCACCAAGATCGGATGGTGTTCGCTGATTTCCTTTAAGGCCGCTAGGTTTTCTTGATAATTGGCCGGTACCTTGGTGGTTTGCGTGATGCTGGAATAGCGTTTGCGGGCATGCATCAACTCCGCTTCCGCTTGAATAAGTAATGACCGTTTTTGCAGTAGCTCGGTTTTTGCCAGCAATAAATCGGCACGCGGTAAATCGCCCAGTTCCACTTGCTTGCCGATTTTTTTATGCAATTCTTCAAATGTAGCAACGTCGGTTTGCACTTGCTCATAGCGGATTTTTTGTAGCTCCATATCCCACAAGGCGGCCCTGATTAATCCGGCAACACGCAATTTGGTGGCTAGTGCTTGGGTTTCGGCGCTGGCTTGCGCTTGTAAACCTAAGCTTTGTTGCGCATCACGCTGGCCGAGGTTCCATAACGGTATATCGATGGTTGCATCCAGATAATGCAAGGTGCCGCTGGTGGCTTCTTGAAATCGTAAGCCTGCCAGTGGTGCTCCGGCTATCCAGCTTTGGCCGCGCTCGGCAATGGTCTTCGCTTCTTGCTCAAGCGCATTTAACCAGCTGGCATCCGGCGTTTTTTCCATCGTTAAATCAACAAGTTTTGGCAGGCTTAAGCTGCTATCAATTTCAATGGGGTCGTGATGCTCGACAGTATGCGAGGCATCAGCAAACCCCAGTGATGTCGACAGTACAAATACCGGCAAACACCTTCTATAAAGGTTTAGCAAAAACATTAGTAAGCTCGATGCGGCTGAAGACCGCGTAAATACTTAAAACAGGTGTTCTATTTAGGTAATAAATTACACCAAATAGAATTGGAAATATGTTGGGATTACAGAGCGGGAGGCGCTCGCGGGGAATGGGCGGTGCAGAATAAATAACTGACAAACTGCTCGTCGTGTGGAGAGAAGTTACTGTCAAAAGGGGAATAGGTTGCGTTGAAGCTTAGGGCTTGTTGCAGTAGAAAATAACTGTTGTCAGTGTCAATATCGCTGGTTACATTCTTAATGCCAGTGTCAACGCCGATAACAATATCTTGTAAACTAAGGGGTGTGGTAATTGCTTGCAACTCGATCTGGCGCTGATCAGCCTCGTAAATCTCAAATCCGGGCAGATGAATTACAGTCAGGTTTTTGTTTGAATAAGCGTGGTCTTGTTCGTTGACATGCGCATGCACCAAGGGTGCAAAAAACTGCAACACAAGCAAAAAAGTAACCAGGGATTTGCGTAATATCAAAAACATGGTAACAATGCTATGTCATTAAAATGCAAATAACAACTTGAAAGATTGCATGGTTATCCTCAATCTTAACGGCAGTTTTAATGTTTAACTTAACTACAGTGAGCAATATGAAAAAACAAACCGGAATTATCGCATTCTTGTTGATAACGTTGTCCTTGGCCTTGGGCAGCATATCTGACGCCGATGCCAAGCGCTTTGGTGGCGGCAGTTCATTCGG
>JAUYMX010000244.1 GCA_030699345.1 Methylococcaceae bacterium | reverse complement strand
AGTGTCGGCAGTGACGAGCACAATCAGGATCTGTCAGAGCGACGCGCTTTTGCCGTACAAAACGCTTTGATTGATGCCAGAGTTAGTAGCGACCGCATCAGTGCGCGCGGTTATGGCGAAGGCATGCCTATTGCCAGCAATAACAATGCCGGTGGTAGACAATTAAACCGACGCGTGGAAATAATCCTGTCAGACAACGAGGGCAACATCGCTCCTCGCTAGACTTCGTAGTGCTTCGGCAGTAAAGCAGCTGTCGAAGCAGCCGCTACAAATACCAGGAAAAACCATGGGGACCTACCTAGAAAATCTGACTGCAGCTCTTAAAGAATGGGGTAAGCAGAATAAGCTTTTTGCTGCGAAAGCTGAGGCCAAAGACGCACGTTTGAAACTTAAACACTTGCAAGAACAAAATGCCTTACAGAGCAGACAGCACAAAGACAAAAAAATAAATGACTTGTAAGAAGTAGGTAACGTCTTGACTGAAATTAAAACCCGCATCAATAACACCGCTGCCATTTTAACGAGCCGAAGTTGAGCTTGCCGCTTTAAGGTTTTTTCAGTTAAGTTAACTGATGGAAACCACGAAAAACCCATTCCGATCATGGTTCGACAAGCTCACCACGAACGGAAATCATTGATTTGTAAAGGCACGTTCGCATTTATGCCCTGTGGGTACTGAGTTTATCGAAGTGCAGGGTTTTTCGAGGTGCCCTATTTTTGACGACTGGCAAGACCGGGTAGGTGCGGATTTATCCGCATAGTGCGAATGAATTCGCACCTACAGCTTGCCTCACCACGAACGTAACTCATTGATTTTTTAAGACACCGTTCGTATTTATGCCCTGTGGGTACTGAGTCGGTCGAAGTGCAGGGTTTTTCGAGGTTCCCTATCGATCTCAATACAAAAAAAGAAAGGAGCGTATCAAATGCAATTACGAAATAACACAGAGCGTTACGGTTTGCTGTCCATTGGGCTGCATTGGTTAATGTTGCTACTTTTTATAGCGGTGTATGCCTGTATTGAACTACGAGAGTTTTTCCCCAAAGGCAGCGAACCTCGCGAGGCATTAAAAACTTGGCACTTCATGTTAGGGCTGTCGGTGTTTGTTTTAGTCTGGTTACGCTTGCTGGTAAATAGGCTCGGTCATCATCCGCGTATAGAACCTGAATTGCCAACATGGCAGCAGCAATCAGCCAAAGTCATGCACTTAGCGCTTTATGGCTTGATGATCTTTATGCCGTTGGCCGGATGGTTGATTTTAAGTGCATCAGGAAAAGTCATCCCGTTCTTTGGTTTGCAGCTGCCGCCGTTAATGGGTGAAAGTAAAAATGTGGCCGAATTTATAAAAGAAGTGCATGAAACGGTGGGCACGTTGGGTTATTTTCTGATTGGTTTACATGCCGCTGCGGCGCTGATTCATCACTACTTTTTAGGCGATAACACGCTGAAGCGGATATTGCCCAACAGAGATTGAGCCAGTCCACACTTCAAAGCTACTGTTAACAGATCATCTTATGTAGGAGCGGGCCTTGCCCGCGACCACTTTAATACTCGTAAAGGTAGCAACATGGAACAATCCGCAAAGAATAACGAACCCTTAGGCCTAACGTCAGCGATGGTGACGGAGCGTCTTAAAAAAGACGGCTACAACGAGCTGCCCAGGCCCGACCGGCGTGGATTTTTTCGCATCTTGTTCGAAGTGTTGCGCCAGCCTATGTTCGCGTTGCTCATCGGTGGCGGTGTCGTCTATTTGCTGATGGGCGACCGCTTGGAGGCCATCATATTGCTGCTGTTCGCCTGTCTGTCGGTGACGATCACCATTGTTCAAGAATCCCGCAGCGAAAAGGTATTGGAAGCACTGCGCAATCTTGCCAGTCCCCGGGCGTTGGTGGTTAGAGACGGTAAGCGAATCCTTATTGCCGGTAGAGAAGTCGTGCGCGATGACTTGATTGTGATTTCCGAAGGTGACCGGGTCGCCGCTGATGCCACGCTATTTTGGTCGCATGATTTATTACTCGATGAATCACTGCTCACCGGTGAATCCGTACCGGTTCGTAAATTAGCCCAAGAGCTTGAAAGTAAATCCGTGGTGCCAAGTCCGGGAGGCGAAGATTTGCCCTTCATCTTTGCCGGAACTCTGGTAGTGCGCGGCACCGGGCATGCAATAGTCCACGCCACCGGCATCCGCAGTGAAATGGGCAAAATCGGCCGAGCCTTGGGCAGTATTGAAACCGAACAACCGCATTTGCAGCGCCAGATACACTCGTTTGTGAAAGTTTTCGCCATTATCGGCGCACTCTTGGGCGGTGCTATCGTTATTCTGTTCGGATTATTACGCGGCTCATGGCTTGAAGCCGCGCTGAGCGGCATTGCGCTGGGAATGTCGTTATTACCCGAAGAATTCCCGCTGGTGATGGCGGTATTCATGGCGATGGGCGCGTGGCGTATTTCGCAAGCTAGAGTCCTCACCCGTCGGGCCTCAGCAATCGAAACACTGGGGTCAACAACGGTGCTGTGTACCGACAAGACCGGCACGCTCACTGAAAACAAAATGACGGTGGTTGCATTAGTCAACGGCGGCGCGCGTTGGGATCAAGACGGCACGACACCCGTGCCCAATGAACTTCGGGCAACCTTGCAAGCCGCCCTATTGGCGTGCCCACACACCCCCACCGACCCGATGGATATTGCCGTGCATACTCTCGCGGACCAGCATTTGGGTGCTGATAAAACCAGCGTCGCCAATCTAAAGCTTATTCGCGCTTATGGTCTCAGGCCGGATTTGTTTGCGGTAGCGAATATTTTATCTAACGAAGGCGATGAAAACGGCACCGCTTATGCCAAAGGTGCGTTGGAAGCCATTGCGGAATTGTGCCAACTGTCCGCAGACCGGTTGGACAGTATTCGCGAGCAGATGGATGGACTAGGGCTTGATGGCGTGCGCGTGCTTGGCGTGGCGAAAGCCGGTGTTAACAATGTACAGCAGCAAGAAAATCTCCCGGAAACGCCGCGCGGCCTGTCGTTTGAGTATGTCGGGCTGATCGGTTTTGCCGATCCACTGCGATCTAACGTGCCCGCTGCCATTGCCGAGTGCCGCTCGGCAGGGATTAGAGTCGTGATGATCACCGGCGACTATCCCGCAACCGCCCACGCCATTGGCCTGCAGGCCGGGTTAGACGGTGCGAATGTGCTGGCCGGTAGCGACATCGACGCAATGTCCGATGAGCAACTGGCTGAACAGGTGAAATCGACATCGATATTCGCTCGCATCCAGCCAAACCAAAAACTGCGTATCGTCCAAAGCTTAAAAGCCAATGGCGAGGTCGTGGCGATGACCGGCGATGGCGTCAACGATGCTCCGGCCATTAAAGCCGCGCACATCGGCATTGCCATGGGCGCGCGCGGTACTGATGTGGCGCGTGAAGCTTCGGCCATCGTGTTGCTGGATGATGATTTTGGCTCCATCGTCAAAACCATCCGTTTAGGGCGGCGCATTTACGACAATCTGCGTAAAGCCATTGAATACATTATCTCTGTGCATATTCCGGTCGCAGGGCTCGCATTACTGCCGCTGTTACTGGGGCTGCCTTTGATCCTCACGCCGATTCATATTGCGTTCTTGGAAATGGTAATTGATCCGGCTTGTTCAGTTGTATTTGAAGCAGAGAAAGAAGAAGACGATGTCATGCAGCGCCCGCCACGCGATCCGGCAAGTCCGTTGCTACAGAATAAGCGCATTGTTTGGGGAGTCCTGCAAGGCCTGATTGTACTGGCACTATTGGCAGGCATTTTTATTACCGCGGCAAGAATTGGCATGCCTGAGCCGGATTTGCGCGCGCTGGTGTTTACCTCATTAGTATTCATGAACATGGGGCTGATTTTGGTCAACCGTTCGTTCAAAGCCTCCCTGTTTAGCGCAATTCTGCGGCCCAACCGTTCGCTGTGGATTCTGCTTGGCGGTGTCACCGCACTGTTAGCCACCGCGGTGTTCTGGCCGCCAGCGCAAAAGCTGTTTCATTTTGGTCAATTGCATTGGGATGATCTTGGCATATGCGCGATCGCTGGCTTTGTTAGCTTACTGCTATTAGAAGCGATTAAGTCGTTATGGTTTCGCGTTGACCGCAAGCCGGGCAAGGCGAAAGCCAACTCGTAAGACGGTGCGCAGCCAGAAAGTCAGCGTTTTGCTTGCGCGAAAATGCCCTACGACTAATTCGAAATTATCATTCCGGCCAATTACACATTTGGGAACCTCGCCCCCCCGTTCCGCTCATGGTTCGACAAGCTCACCACGGACTTAACTCCTTGATTTTTAAGACACTGCTCGCATTTATGCCCTATGGGTACTGAGTCTGTCGAAGTGCAGGGTTTTTCGAGGTTGCCTATTTTTGACGACTAGGCAAGACCTGGTAGGTGCGGATTTATCCGCATCGTGCGAATGAATTCGCACCTACAACTTACCTCACCACGAACGGAACTCATTGATTTGTAAAGGCACATTCACATTTATGCCCTGTGGGTACTGAGTTTATCGGAGTGCAGGGTTTTTCCAGGCGCCCTATTTTTGACGACTAGGCAAGACCGGGTAGGTGCGGATTTATCCGCATCGTGCGAATGAATTCGCACCTACAACTTGCCTCACCACGAATGGAACTCCTTGATTTTTAAGACACCGTTCGCATTTATACCCTGTGGGTACTGAGTCTATCGAACTGCAGGAATTTTCCAGGTGCCCTATTTTTGACGACTAGGCAAGACCGGGTAGGTGCGGATTTATCCGCATAGTGCGAATGAATTCGCACCTACAGCCTGCCTCACCACGAACGGAACCCCTTATTTTTTAAGGAACCGTTCGCATTTATGCCCTGCGGGTACTGAGTTTATCGAAGTGCAGGTTTTTTCGAGGCTCCCTATTTTGACGACTAGGCAAGACCGGGTAGGTGCGGATTTATCCGCATAGTGCGAATGAATTCGCACCTACAGCTTGCCTCACCACGAACGGAACTCCTTGATTTTTAAGACACCGTTCGCATTTATGCCCTGTGGGTA
>JAUYMX010000243.1 GCA_030699345.1 Methylococcaceae bacterium | reverse complement strand
GAATTACCTTATCAAGTCAATAAAGCTCGCTTGTTGGAGAAAATTGCCGAGTTGGTTAAAGAAGGCAAGCTCGAAGGCATTTCCGGTTTGCGGGATGAATCCGACAAAGACGGCATGCGTATGGTGATTGAGTTACGCCGTGGCGAAGTGCCTGAGGTAGTGTTAAATAACCTGTACAAACAAACGCAATTCCAAACCGTATTTGGTATCAATATGGTGGCATTGCTGGATGGCCGTCCGCATTGCATGAGTCTCATCGAGATTTTGGCCGCGTTTATTGATCACAGAAGAGAAATCGTTACCCGCAGAACTATTTTTAATCTGCGTAAAGCCAGAGAACGCGCGCATATTTTGGAAGGGCTGGCAGTTGCCCTGGCCAATATCGATGAAATGATCGAGCTGATCAAAACCTCCAATAATCCGGCCGAAGCCAAAGAAGGCTTGTTGGCTAAGACTTGGGATGCAGGTTTAGTCTCGAGTTTATTGGAACGTGCTGATGCCGCCCGCTCTAGGCCGGAAGATTTACCAGCAGAATTCGGAATCTTTGAAGGTATTTATCGGCTTTCAGATACCCAAGCTCAAGCTATTTTAGATTTGCGTCTGCATCGTTTGACTGGTCTGGAACAAGAGAAAATAGTCAATGAATATAGACAGCTGCTTGAGCAGATTGATGAGCATTTGGCCATCCTGAACAGTGATGTTCGTTTGATGGAAGTCATCAGGGAAGAAATGGTCGCGATTAAGGAACAGTATGCCGATCCGCGTCGCACGGAAATCATGCAAAACCATTCCGACTTGTCCGATGAAGATTTGATAACCGAAGAAGATATGGTGGTGACCATGTCGCATGAAGGTTATGTTAAAGCGCAGCCATTGAGCGATTATCGGGCACAGCGCCGTGGTGGTCGCGGCAAATCGGCTACAGCCACAAAAGAATTGGATTTTGTCGATAAATTAATTGTCACCAACACGCATGACACCATTCTATGTTTCTCTTCTGCAGGCAAGGTTTACTGGCTAAAGGTATATCAATTGCCTATCGCCAGTCGCGCGTCCAGAGGCAAGCCTTTCGTGAATTTATTGCCGTTGGAGCAGGGCGAAAAAATCAATGCCATG
>JAUYMX010000234.1 GCA_030699345.1 Methylococcaceae bacterium | reverse complement strand
TGATTGCTTGGGCTTAAACAGCGGCGGCACCGGCAACTATTTCTGAAATTTCTTGTGTAATAGCTGCTTGCCTGGCCTTGTTATATACAAGCTGCAGCTCACTAATTAAGTTACCCGCATTATCCGAAGCACTCTTCATTGCAACCATTCTGGCGGCCTGCTCACATGCGTTATTTTCAACCAAGCCTTGGTAAACAATAGATTCGATATAACGAACTAAAAGATAATCTAAAACCTCTTTAGCATCGGGCTCATAAATATAATCCCAATGTCTATTTAGTTTCTCTTCGGTTTCGTTATCGATAACTGGAAGCAGTTGCTGAATAGTTGGCCGTTGCGTCATCGTATTCACAAAGTCATTGTTTGCTATATACAACTGGTCAATTTGGCCATTATTGTATGCATCCAACATGATTTTTATGATTCCGACAATATCCTGTAAATGAGGAGTATCGCCCAACTTGCTTACTTGCCCGACTAAATTGGTTTTCAGGCTGCTAAAAAAACCAAACGCCTTAGTACCGATAGTGCAGACATCAACCTCTATTCCGTCTTTTTCCCATTGAACCAAGTTGCTTATTGTTTTTCTAAACAAATTTGAATTTAGGCCTCCACACAAACCGCGATCAGAACTAATAATAATCAACCCGACTCTTTTAGTTTCTCGACTAATCAAAAACGGGTGTTTATATTCAGGGTTTGCATGAGCAAGATGCTTTATTATTTGCCCTATTTTTTTCGAATATGGGCGAGTGGCCTGCATTCTGTCTTTTGTCTTACGCATTTTACTGGCAGCAACCATTTCCATGGCCCGGGTGATCTTTTGAGTATTCTTGATACTACTGATCTTTGTGCGTATTTCTTTACCAACAGCCATGAGAGGACCCTATTACCAGCTATGTGTTTTAATGAAACTTTCAATTGCAGCTTTAATTCCACCGCTAATCTCATTATTAAAATCACCAGTTGAATTGATCGTTGCCATCAACTGAGAGTGCTCTGACTTCATATAGGATTGCAAGGCAGATTCAAAATCCAGCACCTTGTTTACTTCAATGTTGTCGAGATACCCTTCATTTGCCGCAAACAAAGACACTGCCATCTGCGCAACTGACATGGGGGAAT
>JAUYMX010000232.1 GCA_030699345.1 Methylococcaceae bacterium | reverse complement strand
ATTAAGAAACTACAGGTAATACTGGGTACTTCGAAAAATCTGTCACATTCATGGTTCGACAAGCTCGCCACGAATGTAACAAGCTGATTTATAAGATGCTGTTCGCACTGAGCCTGTCGAAGTGCAGGGTTTTTCGAGGTGCCCTACTAACTGCTTCTGTTATGCCTGTTTTTTTTCATCTAAAGGTTTGAGATTTTTTAGTTTTTTTAACCTTTTTAATTATAATTTATCATGTAATCATGTAATCAAGTAATAAGTGCATAGCCCACCAATTTTTCAGCGTCCATGCCGGATAGTTCGCGGAACACCTCGTAAGGCGTCTTGAAACCCAGGCACTTCCTTGGTCTGATGTTGAGTTTGTGTACCGCTTCTAACACCTGCTGGCTGGTCACGTCCAATAGGCCCAGGGCTTTTGGGAAGTACTGTCGTTACAGCTCTTTGGCGTTTTCATTTTGCCCGCGTTCCCACGAATGGTAAGGCTTGGCAAAATAGGTCATGTATTTAATGGCTTGGGCCACCTGCTCGGGTTTGGCGAATTCCTTGCCGTTGTCGAAGGTCAGCGTGCGTACCCACTGTTTGAAGCCGCCCAGCAAGGTGATGATACTGTCGGTCACTGCTTCTGCGGTTTTATTCGCCACTGGCAGAGCCAGGCGTAACTTGGATTATCGTTCGTCCAACGTAACCAACACACCTTTGTGCCCTTTGGCAATCATGGTGTCGGCCTCCCAGTCACCAAGTCGGACGCGCTGGTTTTTTGCCTCTGGGCGTTCGTCAATGTCCACCCGGTTGGAGATGCCTTTGACTCTACCCGTGCGGCTGCCATAACGTTTGCGGTATGTCTTCGTGTGGCGGCGTAGGTTTAGATAGAGCTTGCCACTGGCCTGTTTGTTTTTGAGCACATGCTGGTACCCAAAGGGCATAAATAGATGTTTTCATGGCAAACAGAGGCTTTGCCTTCCTGTCTCAGTCTGCCGCTAATCTGTTCCGGACTCCATTGTTGTTTCAGCAGCGTATCAATCTCGCTCACCAGCACTGAGGTCATCTTGACCGCTTTGGCCTTATCTGCATGGCGTTGCTGGTCCTTGCTATGCGCTTGCTGGTGCCGATAGCCACGCTGGCCGCGATTACGCCTGAGTTCGCGACTAATGGTCGATTGGCTGCGCCCCAATGCACAGGCGATTATCATGGTGGAATTCTTCAGCTTGTGCCGTGTTTCGATATAATGCCTTTCCTCAGGGGGAAGGTGTGTGTATGTCATAAAGCTCTCCCGTCAGTGATGTTTCGGGAGGCTTTTTACTACATCTTGCTCCTGAACTCATGGAGTAAGCACTATCCCGATTCGTTAAACGGGGTATGCACTTATCATATGAATTCGCCTATTCGGATATTTTATCCGGCGATAATTATTTTTATCTATAATCTATTGGTGTCGTTAAATTTACAAATTTTATTTGGTTTGTGGTGGTTAAATCTGTAACTTAGTATGATATCGGTGCTAAATGTCACCTTGTTTATCAGCGCTCCGATGATGGTACTGTGTATATAAACCTGTTTTTTTAAAAACAGATTGTTTTTCAAACCCTAAGTGGTGTTCGTAGGCGTCCTAATAATCAAATAGCGGCGATATTATAGCACTCAAGTAGTATTTAGCTGTTTAAGCGCCTCGTATTTACTCTTGCCAAACACGTAAGCAAGTATATTGGTCTCCTGATAAATGGAGTGGCAACACCACCGCTGTTAGAGTTATTGTTGACATAGGACTAGTGTTCGTCTATCTCTGCTTTTCAGCAGGTTTCAGACCAATAGTCATCTCATCTGTTGCGATCATTGTAATTACTATAGGATTAACTTTCACTTAGTAATGCGGTTTTTTTAGCGCGTTAGTAACGGTGTTTTTGTTGATTTCTAATACGTGTCCGATATCATGAATACGGCTACCATTATTGCCATTTCCACTGCCTGGCGTTTGATATCAGGCGCAGTAGGTCTATTTATCGATAATCAAGTAGGAAGGTCTTTGTTGACTAGCCTGATGATGAACATCGATAATGTTGTATCCATAAGGTTAGTATACCGAAAAACACAATTCAAACCCCTGATGGCATCATTAAACCTGATTAGCTAGATACTTCAGTCAAGCCCAGGTTATGGGCGTAGACTGACTGGAAGCTAACCCAAGAGGAGTGTGTTATGTCGATCAATCGCATTCAGTTTCAACCAGGACTATCGATGCCTGACTTTCTCAAACACTTTGGTACCGAAGCACAATGTGAAGCTGCCCTGGAGCAATCACGCTGGCCGCAAGGGTTTGTTTGCCCTTGCTGTCGCGCAACCGGCGTAAGTGTATTTATCGTTGGGTCACACAAAATGTTTCAGTGCCGGGCGTGTCGAC
>JAUYMX010000230.1 GCA_030699345.1 Methylococcaceae bacterium | reverse complement strand
TGTTAGTTTCCTCAGTGGTTACCGGCATTATTTGGGGTGGATACCTGCTACTGCTGAAATCCAAAGGTGAAACCTTTGACGAAAAAAATGAACCTGTTTTGGTTGAATACGCCCGGTCATTTTTCCCTATCGTACTCATTGTATTGTTACTAAGATCATTCTTAGCCGAGCCGTTTCGAATTCCTTCCGGTTCAATGATGCCCACCTTACTGGTTGGTGATTTTATATTGGTCAATAAATTTACCTATGGTATTCGTCTGCCAGTGGTCAATAAAAAAATTATTGAGCTGAATGAACCTCAGCGCGGTGACATTGTGGTGTTTCGTTACCCTAAAGATCCTGCAGTGGACTACATCAAGCGCGTGATTGGCCTGCCCGGTGACAAAATCTCTTACCACAATAAAAAACTAACCATCAACGGCACACCTATTGAGCAAGTATCGTTGGGACGTTATGAAGGTGTTGGCCAAGGCCAGGACATGACTGGCGCTGAAAATTTGCTGGAAAATTTAACCGGTGTCGAGCACAGCATTTTAATTAGAAATGGCGCGCCTACGGTTGAATTTGATTACATCGTTCCACAAGGCAACTACTTTGCGATGGGCGATAACCGCGACAATAGCAATGATAGCCGCTACTGGGGCCCTGTTCCTGAGGAAAATCTGGTAGGTAAAGCCTTTTTTATCTGGATGAGTTGGGATTGGCAGCACAAAGGTGTGGGCTTTGATCGGATTGGCACGGTTTTGAAATAAACTACACTTGTTGTTTATTCATCATTTCTGGAGCCGATCATGAACGTAACGGTTAAAAGCCAACAAGGGTTAACCTTGATTTCCATTCTGTTTATTTTGGGGCTGATCGCTTTTTTTACCTTGCTCACACTTAAAGTAGTTCCGATTTATATGGATCATGCAAAAGTGGTCAATGCACTTAAAGCTGTTGAACAAACCCCCGGTGTTGAAACTAAAAGTGAAAATGAAGTCAGAGATAGCTTAAGCAAACGTTTTAACTTGAATTATGTCTACGATGTCACTCAAGATGATATTAAAGTTGTTAAGCACGGTAACTACCTGAAAGTCACTATCGAATATGAAACAGTGCAAAAAATTGCCGGTAACTTGAGCGTATTGGCT
>JAUYMX010000214.1 GCA_030699345.1 Methylococcaceae bacterium | reverse complement strand
TGGTTAATTTTGCTGGGCGTGTTTATTGTCGATGCCACTTGGACATTAACGCGACGTTTTTTTTCGCGGCGAAAAAGTCTACGAAGCGCACCGCAGCCACGGCTATCAATTTGCCTCGCGCTCATGGGGCCATAAAGCGGTATCGCTGGCGGTTGCCTTGATCAATTTAGTTTGGCTAATCCCTATTGCGTTATGGGTTGGCTTGGGGCGGTTAGAGGGAATATTAGGTTTGGCGTTAGCGTATTTACCGCTAATGCTGTTGGCCATTAAATTTCAGGCGGGGGCAAAAGAACAATGATGCAAGCTCGTTTAGCGCATTGGTTTATCGGGCTTTCCCGACGCAAGAAGGCATTTATTTTAATCAGTGCCGATGTTTGTTTTGCCGTGTTTGCGCTCTGGGCGGCATTCGCGTTGCGTTTAGGCGAATGGTATGCACCTAAACAAGATGAGTGGCTGTTGTTTGCAGCAGCGCCATTGTTAACAGTGCCGGTGTTTATTCGCTTCGGTTTATACCGCGCCATTATCCGCTATATAGAAATTAGGGCGTTATGGACCATCATCCAGGCTGTGAGTATTTACGCGCTGTTGTTTGGTTTTGTGTTGCATGAATCCGGCATTCTGGGGGTGCCGCGTACAGTGTTGCCGCTCAATTGGCTGAATATGATGCTTTTGGTGGGCGGTAGCCGTTTTGTCGCGCGCTGGTGGCTGGGTGAAACTTACTTCCGCCTCGGTGGCGGGCGCAGTTCAACTGATCATCGTAAAAAGAATGTCTTAATTTATGGTGCCGGTAGCGCTGGAGTACAACTGGCTTCCGCGTTAACACATGGCCGAGAATTTCGGCCCGTTGCCTTTATTGATGACGAGGCGTCATTGCATAAGCGCAAGATCAATGGCTTAAAAATTTACGCGCCACAGTCTCTAGCGTATTTGATCGACAAGTATCAGGTGTCCGATGTGCTCTTGGCGATCCCTTCCATTACTCGGGCTAGACGTAGCGAATTGATTCGTCGATTAGAAAGCCATGCCGTGCATGTGTTGTCCATGCCTGGTTTGGCCGATATTGCCCAAGGTAAAGTCACTTTTGATTCGCTGCAGGAAGTAGATATTGCCGATTTGTTAGGCCGCGATCCGGTCGCCCCCGATGTCGCATTACTGCGGGCTAACGTCACCGGTAAAGTAGTGATGGTAACAGGTGCCGGGGGGTCAATCGGTTCTGAACTTTGTCGGCAGTTAGTCGCGCTGCAACCCAGCGTATTAGTTCTGTTTGAATTAACTGAATTTGCACTTTATGCGATAGAAAAAGAATTGCAGTTACGG
>JAUYMX010000211.1 GCA_030699345.1 Methylococcaceae bacterium | reverse complement strand
CACCCATTCTCCAATGGGTAATATCAGGCCGGTATCTTCTGCCAACGGAATAAATTCATTGGGAGGAACTAGACCAATGCCGGGACGTTGCCAACGCAATAAGGCTTCAACACCGACAATTCGACCACTATTTAGATCGATTTGCGGTTGGTAAAACAACGTAAATTCTTGTTGCTCTAAAGCTAAACGTAGATGCTGTTCCATCGCTACGCGGTTAAGTGAATAACCTTCCATGCTGGCCTGAAAAAAATGCAGGCGTCTGCGACCATCGTTTTTGGCGCTGTACATGGCGGTATCGGCACGCTTCATCAACTCTGATGCGTCATTGCCGTCGTCTGGAAAAAAACTTATGCCAATGCTGGCGGACACATATAAGGCATGATGCTCGACTAAAAATGGCGTATCCAAGGCATCAAGGATTCTGCGGGCGGCCATTTCCACATCTTGCCGGTTGTTAAACTCTTGCAAAATCACCGTAAACTCGTCGCCACCCATGCGCGCCAAAGTATCTTCTTCGCGCAGGCAGCTGGCCAATTTTAGTGCGACTTGCTGTAATAATTGATCGCCGGTGGCATGACCAAAGGTATCGTTGATGTATTTAAAATGATCGAGATCGATAAAAAGAACAGCGATGTTTTGTTGACTGCGTTTAGCTTGTAAGACCGCCATGTTGAGGCGGTCATGGAATAATTCCCGGTTGGGCAGTTCAGTCAATTGATCGTGATATGCCAGATAAGCCAAGTGCCGTTCGGCGGCTTTTTGCTTGCTGATGTCGATAAAAATTCCGATGTAGTTTTGCACAACATCCTGTTCGTTTTTTATCGCTGAAATACTCAACCACTGCGGATAAATATCGCCATTTTTCCGCTTATTCCATATTTCCCCTTCCCATTGATTATGTTGCTGAACAGTGTTCCATAAAGCGATATAAAACTCTTCGCCGTGATGATTAGATTTAAACAGTCGCGGGTTTTGACCAATGAGCTCGAGCGAATCATAGCCGGTGATACGATTGCAAGCGGCATTAGCCGCCAAAATGGTGCCATCGGTATCGGTGATAAAAATACCTTCTAACGAGCTGTCAAATACTGCTGCAGCTAACTTTAAATTACCTTGATCGTTATCCTTAGAGACAAAAGAACGTAGCATTCCCAGGGCAAAGCCGGCATGTTGTGCCGTCAGTTGCAACAATGCTTGTTCATGTTGTTTTTGCTGTTGCGGTTTTTGGGTTGAAATGCCCAATATACCAACGCAGCTACCATTCGACTTTAATGGGTACAACACGGTTGGCAAGGTGCGGGTTTGTTCTGGTAATTGATCAAATGCCTGGCTATTTAACGCAATGAGTCCCTCGGATAAATGCACAGGGATCATGTTGTCAATGCATTGTCTTAACTGACAAGGTTCGAATTGATCAGAATAAGTGAGCAGGGTGCCGGTGACTTGTTCAGCATCGACACCGGCGGCGGCCGAAATTGATAAATTATTATTAGGGCTTATAAGCCCGCCCCAGACTAAAACAAAATGCAGAGAGGAACTTAATTATTCACACACTATTAGGAGAACTGAAAGCTCAGAGGCGTTCCAGGTCATTAGAATATCGTGTATATCGAGCAATACGGCCATGCCGTCTTGATCAAGATTGAGAGTGCTAGTCATTGCAAAGTTGAGTCCTAAAAAACCTTGCGAAGTATGGTGCAATAACTGCTAGCTTAAAATCAGAGGCTAGCTTTTAAAAAAGTAGGAATAAGGCGGACATTGGTAGGATAAACGGCATTTATACCCTTTGCAGAGATGGATTTTGTTATGCTCTGCGCATCTTACGAACTTGGGTTTTTTGAAGATCTTGTGTTTTTGTAGGAGTCGGGCCTTGCCCGCGATTGTGGCGTAAAAACGACAGGCTTGTCGCGGGCAAGGCCCGCTCCTACTCCCCGTTTTTCATATGGTTGAAAAGAATCAATTGTAGGGGCGATTTTAATCGCCCTGGGCGAATGAATTCGCCTCTACAACACAATCGTAAATAAGGAAGTTAATTTTGGCGACATCCCAAACAACCAAAGTATTTCAAGTTTATTGGTTCGACGAATAATCCGAGTGATCAAATAATTGGTGTTTGAGGGTGTAATGAATAATGTCGGCGTTGCTGGTCAGGCGCAGTTTTTTTAGTAGTCGTGTGCGGTAAGTGCTGATCGTTTTAATGCTTAATGACATTTCTTGAGCAATATCAGTGAGTCGTTTGCCTCTAGCAAGGGCACTAAATACCTGAAACTCTCGATCGGTAAGGGCTGAATGGGGCAGTTTTTCAGCATCGATGAAAAGTTCCGCCACCAGTTTTTCAGCGAGTAATGGGCTCGCGTATTTGCCGCCTTCTGACACTTTGCGTATTGCTGTTACTAATTGTTCAGGAGCACTTTCTTTAGTGAGATAACCGTCGGCACCGGCGCGCAACATTCTTACGGCATATTGGTCTTCCGGGTACATGCTCAAAATAAGTATCGGTAGGCGCGGAAATTGTTGCTTGGATAGCTTGATGAGTTCCAAGACATTTTTACCAGGCATGGATATATCCAGCAAGAGTACATCCCAGCCATCGGCTCTAATCATCGCCAGGGCTTCATCGCCTGAACTGGCCTCAGCAACAACTTCCATGTCAGGAATGTCGGACAGAATTTGTTTGAGTCCTTTACGAACTATGGCGTGATCATCGGCGATGGCAACTTTAATCATGAGTTTTTACTGTTTCTTAAGTGTTGAGGCATACGTACTTCAATGTGGGTTCCTGCATCTGGTGC
>JAUYMX010000209.1 GCA_030699345.1 Methylococcaceae bacterium | reverse complement strand
GAGATGATGAATAACGCAAAAAAACATTAACAGACTAGCTAATTCAATAACATGCCAAAAAGAACCGACATAAAATCGATTTTATTACTCGGCGCAGGCCCTATAGTGATCGGCCAGGCCTGTGAATTTGATTATTCGGGTACACAAGCTTGTAAAGCATTGCGTGAAGAGGGGTATCGCGTCATTCTGGTAAATTCCAATCCCGCCACGATCATGACTGATCCAGATATGGCCGATGCCATTTACATCGAGCCTATCGACTGGCAGACCGTCGAAAAAATTATTGCCAAAGAACGGCCAGATGCCATTTTGCCAACAATGGGCGGACAAACGGCGCTTAATTGCGCGTTAGATTTGGACGCTAATGGTGTCCTTGAAAAATATAACGTTGAAATGATTGGCGCTAGTAAAGAAGCCATCAATAAAGCTGAAGACCGCGAATTATTTAATCAGGCGATGCGCAAAATCGGCTACGAAGTGGCTAAATCGAAAACTGCACATTCCATGGAAGAAGCGTTAGCCGCACAACAAGAAGTTGGCTATCCAACCGTTATTCGCCCATCATTTACTATGGGCGGCAGCGGTGGCGGTATTGCTTATAACAAAGAAGAATTTATTGAAATCTGTGAGCGCGGCTTGTATTTGTCGCCTACCAACGAGTTATTGATTGAAGAATCCGTGTTGGGCTGGAAAGAATATGAAATGGAAGTGGTGCGTGATTCAAAAGATAATTGCATCATTGTTTGTTCAATTGAAAACTTTGATCCGATGGGTGTGCATACCGGCGACTCCATCACCGTAGCGCCAGCGCAAACCTTGACTGACAAGGAATATCAAATTCTTCGAAATGTGTCGCTGGCAGTATTGCGAGAGATAGGCGTTGATACCGGCGGTTCTAATGTCCAAGTGGCCATCAATCCGGTTGATGGCCGAATGATCGTTATCGAGATGAATCCACGAGTTTCGCGTTCCTCGGCGTTGGCATCGAAAGCCACCGGATTTCCGATTGCTAAGGTTGCTGCCAAGCTGGCGGTGGGTTACACCCTTGACGAATTACAAAACGAGATCACTGGCGGTGCAACCCCTGCCTCTTTTGAACCGACTATCGATTATGTCGTCACCAAAATACCAAGATTTACTTTTGAAAAATTTCCGCAGGCTGACGATCGTCTAACGACGCAAATGAAGTCAGTCGGCGAAGTGATGGCGATAGGCCGGACCTTTCAAGAGTCTTTGCAAAAAGCGCTTCGTGGATTAGAAATTGGCATCAGCGGTTTGGATGAAATTATTGATATAAATGCTGATGATGCGCGTGAGCGTATGCAGAGTGAAATGCGTCATCCGGGGCCTGATCGTCTGCGCTATGTAGCGGATGCGTTTCGTAGCGGTATGAGTTTGGCCGACGTGAATGAAGCCAGCAAAATTGACCCTTGGTTTTTGGCGCAGGTTGAAGATTTAGTATTAACCGAGCAGTCATTGGCTACTAAAACTCTATCGACCTTAAAAGAAGGCGAGCTTTTCAAGTTAAAACGTAAAGGCTTTTCTGACATCCGCATCGCCAAGTTGCTTGATGCGTCTGAAACTGAAGTACGTAATGTGCGCCATAAGCAAGGTATACGGCCAGTTTACAAGCGTATTGATTCCTGTGCGGCCGAATTTTCATCGGACACCGCTTACTTATATTCGACTTATGAAGAAGAGTGCGAGGCTCGGGTTTCCGATAAAGAAAAAATTATTATCTTGGGCGGTGGTCCTAACCGTATCGGCCAAGGTATAGAATTTGACTATTGCTGTGTCCATGCGGCATTGGCGTTACGCGAAGATGGCTATGAAACCATCATGATCAACTGTAATCCAGAAACGGTGTCTACCGATTTTGATACGTCAGATCGTCTGTATTTTGAACCATTGACGCTCGAAGATGTGCTTGAAGTTGTGCAACTCGAAAAACCAAAAGGTGTGATTGTTCAATACGGCGGTCAAACACCGCTAAAGCTGGCAAGAGCCTTGGAAGCAGCCGGGGTACCAATTATTGGCACATCACCTGACTCAATTGACTTAGCTGAAGACCGTGAACGCTTCCAAAAACTGTTGGAACGCTTAGGGTTAAAGCAACCCCCTAATGCGACAGCGCGTTCTGTTGAACAAGCCATCAATGCTGCTAAAGAGTTAGGCTATCCACTGGTTGTGCGCCCATCATACGTACTGGGCGGTCGGGCCATGGAAATCGTGTTTAACGAAGAAGGTTTGCATCGTTACATGAAAGAAGCGGTTAGCGTTTCTAATGATTCACCGGTGTTGCTGGATCGTTTTCTCGACGATGCCGTGGAGATGGATGTTGATGCCATTTATGACGGCGAACGCGTGTTAATTGGCGGTTTAATGGAACATATCGAACAAGCGGGCGTGCATTCAGGCGATTCTGCATGTTCATTACCGCCTTATGAGCTACCGATGGCAATGCAAGATCAATTGCGCGAACAAGTGGCTAAAATGGCTGAGGCATTAGGTGTGCGTGGCTTGATGAATACCCAATTCGCGATTCAGGGCGAGGACATATATGTGCTTGAAGTCAATCCCAGAGCATCAAGAACGGCACCTTTTGTGTCCAAAGCAACTGGCTATCCATTGGCAAAAATAGCCGCTCGAGTGATGGTAGGTCAAACGTTAGCTCAGCAAGGTGTGACGGAGGAACGCATTCCAGATTATTTCTCGGTCAAAGAAGCGGTATTCCCGTTTGTTAAATTTCCTGGTGTCGACCCGCTATTGGGACCCGAAATGAAATCTACCGGAGAAGTAATGGGTGTAGGCAAAACATTTGGGGAAGCCTTTGCTAAGTCACAGCGTGCGGCAGGTGTAGACTTAAGCCACAGCGGCAAAGTGCTGATCAGTATTCGCGACGCGGACAAGGCTAAAGCACCTGAAGTTGCAAGAATGTTGGTAGAGAAACAATATCAAATCGTTGCCACCAGCGGCACGGCCAGATTTCTTAAGGAAATGGGTA
>JAUYMX010000207.1 GCA_030699345.1 Methylococcaceae bacterium | reverse complement strand
GTATCGCCTAACTTGTTGAGCTTGGCTTCACGTTCTTCGGCAGCAAATAGGCTTTCTTTGATCATGGCGGTGGGTGCTTAGAAACTAAAATGGGACTGGGGAGTATTATCCCATGATGTCGAGTTTTTCGAGGTGCCCTGTTGTTGGTTGAATAGAAAGGTATTAATAACTCAAGGTTTTCTAAAATATCGCTTAACTGGCTGACCGCAATAACATCGACGTCTGTTTCAGCCAACCTGGAAATTACCGGGAGATTGTTAACCGGCCGCGGCATGCCATCGACATCTATATAGTTATTCGAGATAAAAAATAAGTATTTTTTAGCTCCCAGCTTGCCGGATTGTTTTTGCTCTAAAACAAATTGCAGTTTTTCAGGTATTTTAGCGACAGCCTCAATCGTAATGTTATTGCCTACCCCGGCCAACGCAGCGGAAGCAATAATATCTAGTTCACCAACTCTATCGCGCAACAACAGTGCTAATGCCAACCCAAGTTCAGCGCTAGTACCTTCGCATTTTCCCGAGCAATACAGACGTTGGTTATTTAACCAGTTAACGTCCCGGCCTTGCTCGGCCAGCAGCCTACGGACCGAGTCAATGGCTCTAAATCCGGTCGCAGACAGACCAAGCTCTTGCAAAGAAAACGTGATCAAAGATCGTTGTTTATCAAGTGTCGATCTATCCTGCTCCGATAAGGGGCCAGCTGGCATGCTATAGGCTGTCAGCAACATGTTGTGCCGACTTTCTTCAGCAATGGTAGGAATTAATATGAATTGAGTCATCAGTTGTTTTTATTGTTATTTCTGAAAGACATTAAATGCCGATAATGTGCCTAATATTGCGGCTAATAAAAGTTAGCGGTAATTATTCTTGAATCGGCCGAAAACGTAGTAAATATCTTAGCGGCCCCATTATACCGTCTGTTAGTCGCCAAGGGTTCTGTCGAATTAGCGAATTGAGCGCTTACGACAATTGTTTTGCGCCTTGGTTATCGAGCTAAACGCACAACATAGCGATCAATTACCGCCTCAACATCCGCGCTTTTATTAATTCTCTTATATCCTGAGGCGACTTTATTATTACCCCAATACGACCATTGCTGACGTGTATTGGCGTGTTAAGTTGCACCAGCTTGTTGATGGTTTTTTGAATATCGGGCCTCGTTGCGACACCCAAGCGGGTTAATTCTCTTGCCGCTAAAACGCTGCTTAAGAAAATCCGGATTTTGCTTTTCAAAGGGTAGTAAATCGGTAAGCCTTTCAATATCTTCAAGTTCGGCGGCCAACTCTTCTCGACTCAGTGGCGGTTCGGCATTAGCAAAACACATCGGTGCCTGCGTAAACAAAACCACAATAAAAAAACACCATACCGCCTGGCAAACTGCGTAATAAATCCAACATCGAATCCCCCTAAAATAAAAATGGCTCGCTAGTCACGTTCAGCAACTGCTCGCAATTAATGATTCGAGATAGAAAATGATGTTGAAGCGGTATGCTGATGATATTGGGTGCTTTACCCGAGAAGCCTTTGTGGATTAGCTATCTTTGCCATGTGTTTTCACAACGCTTGCAATAGTATGCGGCCTTAGAATTGCCCGGCCTTGAACTAAAAACACTGTATTTCCAGCTTTTGCACGTCGGGCAAGTACGGGCCTTGTTAACAAGCAAATAAAAAGGCGCGGTCAGCAAGGCAGTCATTATTGTGTATATAAACAACGCAAATGGATCTTGAAAAAAACCTATTAAAACGCCTGCTACGATCAGCATAGGCAACACCATTAAATGATGCAGCACTAAATCGTTGTATTTGTTGGTTATATTTAAAAGATATTTCAGTAGCTTTTGTTTCATCAAAGAATTCCTTAGCGTTGAGTTTGATAAGTCGGGCATAAAAAGCATGCCCGACCTACATGATTGCTTAATGGAAAATGCGGCTTGCAATTATGCGTAATATATTACCCGCCAAGTCCTCCGAGCCCGCCAATGAAGGGGCGTGGTAGCAATAAAGTACGTCCAGCCGGCACTCTTACATTAGATGGGTTTAACTGACTTCCATTTAGGTGCATAAAGTCTACTTTCTTGCCAGTTGTCCTATCTATGATGTCGTTAACTTGGTTATTTGAATTATAGAAACCGTTAGGAGCATCAATAGAACGACTTATCCCAATCGCTTGCAGCTGTCTAGCAACAGACATTCCTCCATTACCAGGATCTTTCCCGGCATTACAGGCATTAACTCTTACTAATGCCGTTCCAGAGGGATCAGCAGCGTTTAGTAATTTTGCTATTTCATTCATAGGTACTAGCTCTTCGACTCCCTTTGAATTGCGCCTATATATTCCAGGGTTACCTATTCCAGTCGTTGACCCAGCATGAGCACCAATCAGTACTTCGCCGTCTTTAACAAAAGGTCGTAATGTTTCGATAGCGTTATAAAGTTGTCTGTCTAAGACAGGGTCGAATAGGTTAATTACTGCACCGGCTAAGCCAAGAGAATCAACCAACCCTACCGGATTCCCCCCCACATACCCATAAGTATTCAACCCGCCATTCAAGCCTATCGGGTCACTCTGAATATAACGCCCAATCGCCGGGTCGTAATCCCTAAAGCCGTTGTAATGCAGACCGGTGGATTGGTCGAAATATTGGCCGGGAAAACGTAGGTTGTAGCTAAAGGGCACCTCGAAATACTGCCCTTATAAATAAAAAGTATACCGACAGTGATAAATCAGCCACGGAATCCCTGCTGTTTTTTGTATTTTGCCCTCGCATGAGGACTTGTTTTAGCCTGAAATCACCGTTTTCGGC
>JAUYMX010000200.1 GCA_030699345.1 Methylococcaceae bacterium | reverse complement strand
ATTCCGGCAACATTACTCGGAAATGTTGAGTAAAGGCATCAGCTCCGCTCTGATCCTAGCCGCGTCGATAGGGCTGATGGAAGTATGGAATTACGATTACAGAGCGTTACCCCTAACACTGATTGCTCTAGCGGGTATTGCGCTTAGCGTCAGCGGTTTATACCGCGGTATGCACCTGACTCATCTGGCATCCGGGCAATTTACCTCAGCCTTGCCATTGCCACTTTGGTGGTGCTGGTTCGATGTCGCCGCCGTACTTTTGTTCGGACTGTGCTTTGCAGCTGCGTTGAATAGTGTTCTGGTAATGCATCATGACGCCTCGCTGACTAGCATGCTGATCAGTCTTGCTGCCTTTGCACTGTTATTGTACTTGTTGAGATTTCCTCAAGTACATGCAGAACGCCACACCGTACTTTTTAGTTCGTTGATTGCTGGAGTATGGACCGCTCTTATGTTTTATATGTTGGTTTAAGGACGAGTCGTGCTGCGTTTTGACAAAGTAAATAAGGCGTTTGGAAACAAACAGATACTGCAAAACCTGAGTCGCCATTTTAGTCGTGGCGCATTTGCATTGCGGGGACCCAATGGGATTGGTAAAACAACGCTGTTGAGTGTGTTGGCAGGTATCGTCCAACCCGATGCTGGCGAGATATGGATAGCCGGTCACTCACTGAATGGTGAGGGGGTGGCTGCAAAGTCCCAGCTTTCCTATGTGCCGGATGAATGCCCCATTTATCCATTTATGACCGGGCGCGAATTGCTGAAAATTTGTTGCTCGAGCCAAACAATGCGAAGTGGAACCGGCTGTTTGGGAGCTTGTTAGCAATTTTGGTTTGCTTGCTCACTTAGCACGCCATTTGGCAAAATGTCCCTGGGCACGCAAAAGAAGACCATGCTGGCGGCGGCTTGGATTGGAGCACCTGTAGTAATGTTGATGGATGAGCCAAGTAACGGACTTGATCACAGAACCCGGCTTCTGTTGATCGATCTGATAAAAGCCAAAAGTGAACATGGCGTCATGTTGCTCTCGACCCACGACGCCGACTTTGTCAGCGCAGTAGGCGCGACTACGGTACCATTCGAGCAACTTGCTGAACGCGAAGCAGGGCAGTAGTTGGGCCAACTAAGCTTAATTGCCCGGCGAGTTTAAACCTGCATGGCCGCTAAGCTCCAAAAGATCGAGTACATTCAGCTTAATCGCCAGTCGTGTCTGCTCAATGTTGGTGTTAACGCTGAGTTCGCAGTTGATCAGATAGTGGCAGTTGCAAACGGTTTTCGGGCTGATGTTGAGAATGTTGGCAATATCATCGTTGCCGATCCCACCAAGCAGCAAACGCAAAATCTCAAACTCCCGTACCGTTAATGTCTCCAGCGCAAGGCGATTGCTGCATGCTGGAGATCAGGATTCTGGCATCAATACTGCGGTGTTTGATTCTGGCGATCAATTCAGTCCACGGCTGCCATATCCTGCTGGTATTGTTTGAACAACTGATAGGGGTGTAAGTCCTAATGTTAAGTCATAGATGGGACGGTTGAGCGTTACAAGTAACTTTTTCATAATTTGCCGTTTTCCATTTTGCGAATCATAGATTGCCCCAACAAACCGCTACTTGCCAATATCCTCAGTTTTGCAGAACGCCACTCAGCGATACAGCGAATACGCTCTTGTTTCGCATCAGCCAAGGCTGTTTGAGTGCTCAAAATTTCCATAATTTCAGCAGCACCTTTATCGTATCGCCTCTGGGAAGTCGCTAGTGCATCTTTTGCAGACTGTAAAAGTGTTGATGAAAATTTCAGATTGTTTAAAGAAGACACAGCATCAGCGTAGGACTTAACTACCTCCATTAGCGTCTGATGCTCAACATCGACTAATTCAGCTTCCTGTTGTTCGGCTTGCGCTTCGGCGCCGCGTATTTTGTATGTACGAGAGAACCCTTCAAACAGTGGGATTGTCACCGAGACACCAATTGTCGCAACCCGGGTTTGGGTAGGCGATGGACTCTGCCCCGGATAACCATTTTGATAACCATTTATCGCAAAATCAACGGTGGGCAATCCTTCTGATCGCGCCGCGATAATGCGCGCTCGCGCTGCTTCCCACTGAGCCATAGCTGCCGAAATTGCCGGATGATTTTTTCGTGCATTTTCCAACCAAGCGTTCAAGTTGTAAGTATTCTCATCAGTTTGAGCATCACCTCCCTCGGTAATGTTTGGCAGCGTAATTGTTGTATTTGTAGGGACGCCTAACGCATAAACAAGGAGCGATAGCGATTTGCGATACTCGCCTTCAGCACGACTTTTATCTAATGCAGCTTTCGCAAGCGCTGTAGCGGCTTGCAAAGTATCTCCCTGACCACTAACACCTCGTTTTTCACGATTCTTGGCAGAATCCAATGTACTTTGCGCAAGGCGCTCAATATCGATTTTTGCTATAAGTGCCGCGTTGGATGCCTGACTGTCAAAATAGGCTTGAATCACTGCGTTTAGTGCTTTCTGAAACGTTGCATCTTGATTAGCCAAGGCTTGTGACAGCATCCAGTTTGCGGCCTCCAAATTAGCAGCGCGTCCACCAAAGTCGAATAGACGCCAACTCAAACTCCCATGCAACGTTGTTCCATTAGTTGTAAATGACTGCACCTTCGACTCCGGATATTCCGTATGACTATGAAGACGGCTAACTGTACCGATAATCGTCGGCAAGTAGGCTGCCCGAGCCTCGCCAAGAGCGCTTGCTTGAGCCTTGATGTTTGCCCAAGCGATTTTAACTTGAGGGGTATTACACAAAGCAATATCAACAGCTTCATCTAGTGCCAAGGGTGTCGCAAAGTCTTTTTGTATCGAACAAGAAAATGGACTGCTATCTCCCGGCAATATGACACCATTGTCAATGACCGCCGGTAGCGTCTGAAGAGGATCTTGTAATACATCGGGAAAATCAATTCCATGGGCTAACGGCATACTGATTAGGTAGAGTAACGCCAAACATAATTGACGATTAACGCTCATGCAGACTTTCTCGACCATGCTGCAACAAGGGACTCAAGACATATTCGATAACCCGACGAGTACCGGTTTTGATATCGGCTTTGACGGACAAACCGGGTGATAACGCCATATCATTCCCATCTACAAATAAAGTGTTTTCGTCCAGAGTAATTTTGACGGTGTAGATCAGCCCCCGTTTATCATCCTGGACAGCATCTCTGGAAACATGAGAAACCTTTCCAGTAACCGTGCCATATTTGGTGTATTCATAAGCATCAATCTTTACTTCCGCAATCTGCCCTTCTTGAACAAAGCCTATGTCCTTATTTTCCAGCGTGGCTTCTATTTCGACAGAGCTATCTTTAGGAACAATCTGCATCAAGGGCTGAGCAGCAGGAACAACGCCGCCTATAGTATGAACCGCAAGCTGTTGAACAGTACCGTCTACAGAGGCAGTGAGCTTTAATAATTTACTATGCGAATCGGCGCGCAATTCATCTTGATGCGAGTCACCGGCGATTTTAATTGCTTCATGTAAAGTATCAAATGCAGCTTTACTTGTTTCGGCGATAAGTGCAATCCGTTGATTTTTGGCGTTGTCCAGTTGCCCGATCAAGTCGATACGGGCTTGCTCTTTTTCCAGATAAGCATGCGGTGCCACATCATGATTCGCAGCTAATTCTTGGTAATCTAGTGCCTGTTGGGTCGCTAGCGGCAAAGCTCGACTATATCGGGCAATATCACCGTCAATACGCTGCAGCTTTGCACGAAAATCACGATATTGGCCTTCAAGGTAAACTTGTGAGGCTTGCCATTTGTCATCGGGAATGCCCACCATCTTTGGTATGGAAACCAATTTGCCACTATCCACCGCTGCAATCATTGCTTTGGATCGGGCGATTTGTAATTGTGCCTCGATATAGTTGCCATTGGCTTTGTCACGTTCCGTATCAAAGGAACTTGCATCTAACTCAATTAACATCTCACCGGCGTGAACAAATTGCCCCTCCTGAATATGAATGGCTCTTACACTAGCCACATCGACCGACGCAATGGTTTTGGTGCGTGAACTTGGAATAATTTTGCCATCTGCATTTACGATAATGTCGATTTGCCCTGCTATGGACCAAACGAGGACGCTGACAACCAGCGTCATAAGAATCTTGGCCACTCCACGGCCTACCGGAGAGACTGGCTTGGCCTGGAGGGATAACGCAGCGGGCAAAAACTCGGCTTCGCTCGCTTCCAAAAGTGGGCCGTTTAATTGCTGTCGGTTCTGCCAGTAGTAAGCGAAAATGTATTTATAGCGGCGCAGCAACTCTGCATACGCTTCAACTTTGTATTTAAAACTCATGCCATCGCGGTTTGTTGTCGAGAGATAGTGTGAGGCGCTGTACCTAATTGCAATTGATATAAATGGGCATAGATCCCGCCAGACAATCGAAGGAGTTCGGCATGAGAGCCTTCCTCCGCAATTTGTCCTCGTTCCATCACAATAATACGGTCCGCATCACGTACTGCGGATAAACGGTGAGCAATGATCAAAACAGTCCTGTCTCGGCAAATTTGACGCATATTGTCCTGAATGATTTTTTCCGACTCGTAGTCAAGGGCGCTTGTAGCCTCGTCAAAGATCAAGATGCGCGGATTGGTGATCAAGGCGCGGGCGATCGCTATGCGTTGACGCTGCCCTCCCGATAATCCAGTGCCGTGCTCGCCAACTTGAGTGTCGTAGCCTTCCGGCAATTCGCAAATAAATTCATGCGCTCCAGCCAGTTTAGCAATCTCAATGATTGCTTCAATCGGTAGTGCAGGATTCGACAGGGCGATGTTATCGCGGATGGATCGGGCGAAAAGTGTATTTTCTTGCAGAACGACGCCTATCTGGTGTCGTAGTGAAGTGGTATCAATGATGGCAATATCTTGTCCGTCGACCAGTACGCGTCCACGATCAGGCACATACAGTCTTTGCACCAATTTAGTTAGTGTACTTTTGCCAGATCCGGATCGTCCGACGATGCCAATCACTTCACCGGGTATGACCTTGAGACTGACATCGCGAATTACATCGGGAGTATCGGTACGATAGCGAAAGGAAACCTGATCGAACTCGATGGCTCCATCGATCTTAGGAATTCGTGTTTTCTGTCCGGCCATTTCGGTTCGCGCATTAAGAATGTCTCCAAGGCGACTCATGGAAATCCCTACTTGCTGAAAGTCATTCCAAAGCTGAGCCAGGCGTAGGATTGGTGCCGAAACCTGGCTGGAGAGCATGTTAAAAGCCACGAGTTCTCCGACGGTCATTTTGCCATCGACCACTAAGGTGGCACCCAACCACATGATGGCGGCCGTCACCAACTTGCTGATCAGTGTTACTCCGCCACTGGCTATGGTGGCGATATTAGTGACGGACAGTCCGGCCGTGACATAAGAGGCAAGCTGCTTTTCCCAGTTATGTATCCAACGTGGCTCAACCGCCATGGCTTTTACTGTATCGATACCGCTGATGGTTTCCACCAGAAAAGACTGATTTTCGGCATTGCGGTTGAACTTCTCATCCAGGCGAGTACGGATAACGGGAGTAAAAATCAACGACAGCACGGCATAGAGCGGAATCGATACGGCCACGATCAGAGTTAACCAAGCACTGTACCAAAGCATGACGCCAAGAAAGATGAAGGAAAACAGCAAGTCCATCACCAAAGTCATTCCGTTGCCGGTTAAAAAGGAGCGGATATTTTCCAATTCACGTATCCGAGCAACCGAGTCGCCTACCCGTCTGGCCTGAAAATAGGCAATTGGCAAGTTCAATAAATGCCGAAAAAGCCTCGCCCCCAATTCCACATCTATCTTACTGCTGGTGTGAGCGAACACCCAGGTGCGGATACCAGTGAGTAAGGCTTCGAAAAGGATGGCGCAAATTAGGCCGATAGCAATCACATTCAAAGTTTTCATGGCATGATTGACCAAAACCTTATCCATCACCACTTGAAAAAACATGGGGGTTACCAAGCCAATCATTTGCAGCACCAGCGATATGAGCAAGACCTCTCCGAGCAACTTTCGATACTTCACCAGTGATGGAATAAACCAAGTGAAATCGAATTTTGCTGTATTGCCGACATAACTTGCTTTGGAGGTAAAAAAGATAAGTTGCCCCGTCCACATGGCCAGCAAATCATCTAACGGCACAACTGTCGGTGCTTGCCCTGGGCGTTGAATGAGTACCCGAGCCGTAGCGCCTTGGGCTAATGGCGATACGGTGTTGACGGAATGCGAGCCGACATCGTATTTCCCAATAATGAAATAATTTCCACTCTGATCCTGAGCAATAGCTGGTAAAGGGGCAAATGCGAGACGTTCCGGCGCTTGCGTCAGAGCCTTAGCCGTTAATCCGAGACTCTTTGCCGCAAGCAAGATGGTGTCTGTCGTAAAGCAAAACCGCCCATTGCTATTGGCTTGCGGACCGTATTCATGGCGCAACTTAGCTTCGTCTGCTGCGATGCCATGAAGAGCTGCAATGGTTAGTAATGCAGACAGCCCGGTATCCGATGTGTATTCGCCAGGCATCAAGCTGCTCCAGACACTGTTAATGTTGACATATTCATTGAATTGATTGTGATGGAAACAGCAAATAGCTAAATGATAGTAACGCCGCGCGGATTCAGTTTGGGGTTATCCCAAAAATTTGCCGTTGAATACTTGGCAAAAAGATCGGGCGGAACGACAGGTTGGCGAGGCTGGTAATCGACTTTCGGCCGTACTTTATGCAGCCCAGGCATACCGATATGCGCATCGTATTCCGGTTCATCGTAGGCTACGTTATCAAAATCATGTTCAAAAAAGGGCTCTTCCAATTCGTTGTAGAGCCGCTGTAATGTCAATTTAGGGTCACGCACCAGACGCTCATAAGACACTATCAGCAACCGCTGTGATTGGCTACCAAACCAAGCTTCCCTCAAAACACTCCAGGCAATACCGACTTGTCCGGTATCGGAATTCATCAAGGATTCGGCGCGAGCATAGACCGACATCCCCGGTTTAAAATCAAACATTCGCGATAACTGTAGAGGATGTTTGTTCAATGCACTCTCGATACTATCGATGATCCAGCCTGTTTCGCGGACGCAGCATATGATTCTTGACTGAGGGTATAAACGACTGAGTAAAGCGGCTCGCCCCGTCCAGGTTCGGTTCGTATCAAAAACCACGCCCCCTTCCGTAACATCGGAATAATAAGAATTGAAAATGCCACGAAGCACCTCGGCACGTTTGGCATCGTCGAAAAACACGCCAAACTCTCCACCACACATTTTTGGGTGAACGGAGCCAATCAGCGCCGCAACGGGACTGGTCATGGCCGATGTAAATCGAGGATTTTGGCGTAACAGCGCGCACAGTAAAGTTGAGCCTGACCGAGGCAGGCCTGAAATAAAATGTATTTGGGTAACCACGTTATATTTCCTTATCGCCTTAGAAAGTTAAGGCACACACAGGTGGTTAATGGCGTAACGCGATCTAAATTGAGCTACGCCATAACCTTTCAGATCAAAAGATTAACTTGCAACTGCCAACAACGGTTGATTGATAATAGGATCGTTGCTTGCCAACAAACTAGTTTGCGATGATGACGCCGGTGCGAAACTCGACAACGCTTGAATCAGCTGATCAGCACCGGTATTGGTGATCGCCCGCTCAGACTGTCCTGGGCAGTAGAGCGACTTAATTCCAGTAATATCGGTGCTATCCAGCGTTCGGTTATTTGCATTCAGTTGGTAATACATCACCGAATAAGGGTCGGCGTTACTGCCTAGTCCTAAAGCGTGGCCGATTTCATGCAGCAGTAGTTGGGAAAATTCGGCTTCCGTACCCGCATAGATTTTTTGACCGTCGGACTCAGCGACCAGTGCGAGTTGATCCGGGTCTTCAAGACGAATAATGGCATTCGACTGAATGGCGCCATTTATGCCACGGAAGCTGGTATAACCGGCAACGCCAGAGTTTGCCGTATCGAATGCCCCAAAGCCGATGCGTATATTCGACTGTTCGGAATCCGCCACTTCCCGGAAGGACAGACCGGACGCCGCAGCCCAAGTAGCGAATGCTTTTTGGACATCGCCCTCATAGCTGGCATCCAGAAAATGGCTGAACGCGTCGGAAGAGCTGCTGTTACTATTGGCCAAACTCCAAGTAATCACCTGATGGTCCCAATGCGCCCCTTCCAGCACGGCACTCCCGGTATTGGACGGTAACGTGGACAGCAAGGCGGCGTCTTCGGCCTGTTGCCGACCCACGGCAGCTGCAGCGGCAGCGGCGAAGTCGCTGTCGTTTATGGCCTGTTGGGCGATATAGCCAATATCCGCGCCGATGGCTTTGGTGACAGTTGATTGTGTTCCCGCAAAACCATAGTAGCCATAGTAATCATAATTGTCATAATAATACGGATAGCAAGAATACCCGTCACTGTAATAATCGTCGTAATAGGTAAAGCTATAGTCGATTGTAATACCGGGATCGTAATAATTGGAGTTGCTAGCCTCACTGGTACTGACATCGGCGTATACAGGGGTATCATCAAATGTGGTTGGGCCAATGGGTTCTACGGTTACTGTGGGTGTTGATGTGGTAGGTGATGACCACCACCACGGATCAGGGGTAACTGAAACCTCGTAAACCCAGGATACGGCGCCATATCCGCCGTCGTATTGGATCCATTCGCCCGTCGGTTGGGGGTTTTGGCTGGGCAATACGCTACCCAATATATTGGCAAAATTCAGTATATTATTGGTTACCAAAGAACCCAAGAGACTGCCCAGCTTGCTTCGGTCGCCTCCCGGAATAAAAAGCGGCACCACGGTGTTTAACCAATTATCCGCCAACGCGCGTACTCCGGCATCAGATGAGTAACTTGCACCCCACATGAAGTCTAACACGCCGAGATTTGCTGCCGTTCCATCAAGCCAGTCCCCGCCAGTATCGCGGATGACTTGCCAAGCTTTTTCAACACCTTGATCGCCCCAGCCTTTTTGTACGATTTCGAAAAAGGAGTTTAACGTCCAGTTTTCGATGCCGAGGCCATTGTCCCTAAAAACGTCTTGATGAATCTTCCAAACATCCAGACCGTTAATATCGGCCGTGTTTATTCCGCCAGTTTTTTCAGCTTGCACCGCCAGCACGTTCAAATAGTCCAGCGCCATGCCGGTTTTAATATCCAGCACGGTCGAATCGGGCAGCGTCTGACACATCCAACTGCCCACGCCCATCATGGCGGAGTCGGCTAAAAAATTCATCGCGGAAATGCCGGCTACGGTATCTTGCGCTGCTACGCCACGCGCCCAACCGGCGTAGTCATAGCCATGGTCATAGAGATAGGTATAGGCTTCGACTATTTTGCTTTGTTTACTAGCATCATCAGCGTACTTAATGCTGTCGGTGAGCTGCTGAATATCTGTACTACTAATGGCTTGAGGCATGGTCTGCTCCGGTGATGGTTGATGAAGCGTTGGGGGTTTGGTTTTGTTCCTGTACATCGGGATTGACCGCAAACCCTAAAATCACTTCAGTGGCTGCAGCCTGAATTGCCTGCCACTGGGGTAAAAGTTCAATGCGGTAATTCACCTCTGCTATCGTATGTTCTGTATGAGGCAATACAAAAAAATGGTCACATGGTGCTCTAAGCAATTTAACATTGCTGCATTGGATGTAGGTGTCCACTTCGCCTTTCTGGTTGACGTGGTAGTAGATATTGCGGTCATCAATATCGTGTTTGATATTCTCGTAACCATAGACTTGATAAACCATCAGCCCGTACAGAGGTTCGGGCAACAGGCGGTAGCCGTGTCTATCCTTAAGCTCTTCCTTGCTGTGAAGACCATCATTCATCATTGGCCATTTGCGCGTAGCTCTACCTTTTAATTGGCGACTTAATGCTAGCGCGTCGTTATAGCCTTTAATATCCAACCCTACATCCACCCACATCGTATTGTCTGGACTGATTTTCTTTGCCTGCTCCGGTGTTTCATCACGTACCAACGCCTTGTCAGGAAAACGCATTTCAAAACCGAAACTGCGAAACTTCGATTGCAAAGTACGCACGGGGATAGGGCCTTTGCGCGGCTTCATAAACCCAGGATCGTCCTGATATTCGACAAAACGGGCTATACCTGGGGGTATGGATATGGGGATGCCACCCAGGTCACCGATGGTAGGTTTGCGGGCAGAATCGTTGCGCGTCATTGCCGTGCCCAACTCGTAAAACGGCGAAACAGCCCTGTACCAAACAAATGCCGCGCCACCAATGATGAGCAGTATTAATACAAGCAAGGCTAATGCGATGCGTTTTAGCCAGCGTTTGATTTCTAAATATTTGATCATAAGTAATTTAAGTTCTTAATCGGCATGCTTAACCTCTGTGAGGCTCAGATAAAGCGATGCCAGCAAACAGTATTGAAAATAACAAACGTGACAACCGGGAAGTAAGATTCAGTTCAAGCATCGTTCCCATTATTTACACGAATGCGGCGAAAACTGTTCTCCAAGAAAGGCAAGATATTCAGGATCCAGCTTACTGGGGATGGCGCAATTAAATGGTGGCTGCTGAATATTGCCGAATAGGTAAATCGTGCCAATCACTGCAAAATATTCTTTTGCATTTTCCAGGAAATGCGCAGATTGAAAGTTTGCTGGATAAACACCGGGGTGTTTGGCTTTTTGGTAAGCATTAACGATAGCTTGATCCGCAGAACCGAGTACCCGATGATGATAGGCGTGCAGCAATTAGTGCAATACGATGGGCCGATTTTCAGGAAAAACAACCGGCGAGACTCTTACCAACCACTGACCATTCAGCTTGGTATATTGCCCGGGCATACTGGTTAAGCCCGGATCAATCAATATAGGTATCCCTTTGAAAAACTCGACAACAGCGTCAGGCAACCCCACCGATTGGACGATGTCCAGTTGCTTACCAAGCGATGGCAGAACATTGTTCTTCTGCTGTTCACTAACCAGTTGAGAATTAATTTGAAACCCGTGAAACTCGGTAGTGTCGGCGATACCCGTCTTAACGACCAAGAAGAGTATTAAAAAGCTAGAGTAGCTAATAATTATTTTAAACACGATAGTCTGCCCCTTAACTTTATTGAATCTTCGATCCGGCTGTAGCAGTGCGCCTTCAGCTTGAAGCGATAATTTATGTATTGGATTTAATATTGTCCAAAAACAATCGCGCTAGTTGATAATCAAATCAAAGTATAAATAAAGCAGTTATTGTGCCATTTTTTGTTGCTTGTTTTTTCGCCAATTTACCGGTCTTGTAACCAATCAATTGTTTGTAATTCAGCAGGTATTGCTTAGCGAGTGTTGAATTACGTGCAGTGCTGTATTGATCTTGCCCAAATTTCCACACTTTTGCCGTAATCCGTCCAGCATTTGTACCCCCACGTCACCATTCGTCGTAACCAGTCAAGATAAGAGCATTTGAAAATGCCTTGGCCTTCGTTCTGGCTAACAACCGTCGCCATTCCGACTAGATCAAGTTAGGCAAACAAGGAATTATCGTGACGCCACAAGATCTGGACTGGGTTCCGGCGACATGGTGGAAACTTGTCACCGGTAAGAGTGACAGTAAATTGGAGCCAAGTCGTGTAATCCGCCGTTAGTTCGAGGTTTTTGTCTGTCGGTAATTGGTTCAAGAGCTGAAATTTACCGATATTTGTGTGTGGGCAGCGACACCTACTCGGATTCCCGCGAGCAGCCATTGCCGTCTACTGATGGGGTAACAAAGCGTTAGCTGAATGGTTGGTCTGTCGGTCGGTCGAGAGCTAGGCGTTCGTCGATCATCTTCGCACTCAGCTCATTGATGCCGCTAATGCTGTTGACCGGGACTATCTGAGTGACACCTATTTCAATATTGTCAACGGCCGACCAACACTGGCAAGGCTTATCAAGAAACCAGAATCGAATGGGTTTCGGGTCGTTGAAGAAGCGTTGACTTGGAAATTTCAGGCACTCGATTTGTCGATGCTTGATGTGCTGGGTAATACGATGCGGTGGCAACTGGGGACAGTTCTTTGGGCCGTTAAATGGACTTGAAAGCAAGCTGGAGGATGAAGAACGTCGGCAGATACTAACGGCATTCGTTTATGGCACAAGTTAACGGCGGCGAATTTATCTTCGGCACCAGCTTGGGCTATGAGGAAGAGCGACCGGAAGTCAAAACGCAGGTCGGCAGTTTCCGGATTGATCAAACCGAGGTGACCGTTGCCCAGTTCGCGGCGTTTGTCAAAGCCACCGGCTACGTCACCGAAGCAGAGCGGGAGGGCGGGGGTGTCGTATTCGGCACACCCAGTGTCGACGAACTGAATCAGCGTCCTTACGCTTGGTGGCGTTATCTCAAAGGGGCCAATTGGCAGCATCCTGCGGGAGTCGGTAGCTCACCTATTGCTAATCACCCGGTTACTTTGGTTACCCTTGCGGATGCGCAGGCCTACGCCCATTGGTTAGGGCACGATTTACCAACCGAAGCCGAATGGGAATATGCCGCCAAAGCCGGGCAACAAGCTACCAGCCTGGAAAAAGAACCCAGAGATGCAAATGGAAAACCCTTGGCTAATTTTTGGCAAGGGAGTTTTCCATTAACCAATACCAGCGAAGACGGTAATGCAGGCTTAGCGCCGGTAGGTTGTTATGCCGCTAACGGCTTTAATCTTTACGACATGGTCGGTAATGCCTGGGAGCAAACCAAAGATATTTATACGGCAGCCCATCAACAACATTCCAGCCAAACCTCTGCGGTGAGTGCAGCCAATCCCGGCCAGATGATGGTGGTTAAAGGCGGCTCTCATCTTTGTGGGCGTGATTTTTGTGTACGTTACCGGCCTTCAGCGCGGGAAGGGCATGAGGCTAATTTGCCGATTTCGCACATTGGTTTCCGGACTGTGCTGAGAGAAAAGTAAATCGTGCATGCAAGACCCATTAAAGCGAGCGCAATCAGTAGCCGGAACGGCTAAAAAAGAAAACATCCGTAATGCCTTGCTGTCAATCCTGATCATGGCCATGTTTTTTGGTTAACCAAGCCATTGCTGACGATACAAATAGCCCAAATACAATCACGATGGTATTCACCGCCAACCCGGCCTTAATCATTAAGGCATAAGCGCCGAGCATCATTAAAATGCTCAAGTTTTCATTGAAGTTTTGTACAGCGATCGAGTGCCCCGAGCCCATGAGTTGATGGCCGCGATGTTGCAGCAAGGCATTCATGGGGATCAAAAAACTGCCGGCCAGGGTGCCAATCACCAACAACATTATCACTGCCATTCGCCAATCAGTGACGTATATCATGCCAAATACAACCAATCCCATGGCGATACCTAAGGGCAATACTTTCACAGCATGTTTCAATGGCACAGCCTTGGTTGCCACTACTGAGCCAATGGCTAAGCCCACCGCGACAACTGCAGTCAATTGCGTTGCTTGTTCCAGATCAAGCTCTAGCGCTAATGCCGACCAGGCGAGAATAATGAAACGCAAGCTGGTTCCAGCCCCCCAGAACAGAGAGGAAACTGCCAGCGATACCTGTCCTAATGGATCTTTCCAGAGGATCAAGAAACATCGCCAAAAATCTGTTATCAGAAACCCCGGTGACCGATTCCGTAAAACGTGCTCAATTGGTAGTTTGGGAATATAAAAATTAAGTATCGCCGCGATAAAATAAAGACCCAGAGTGACAAAAATCGCAAACTCGGGCGCGGTATCAATGCCGCCATTAAACGCAAGTCCGCCCAGTTGCTGGACGACTTGAGCCTCTACCCGATGACCTAGCAGTAAGCCGCCAAAAATGGCACCTAGAATAATGGCTAAAACGGTCAATCCTTCCATCCAGCCATTGGCCCAGATCAATTTATCAGCAGGTAGACATTCGGTCAGAATGCCATATTTAGCAGGCGAGTACATTGCTGCGCCGATACCGACAAAACCATAAGCAATCAGTGGATGTAAACCCAGCAACATGGCTAAGCAACCGACTATCTTGATCGTGTTGCTGATAAACATCACACGACCTTTCGGTAATGCATCGGAGAAAGCACCAACAAATGGCGCAAGTGCGATAAAGGCGAACACGAAGAATTGTTGTAATACCGGTGTTTGCCAGGAGGGGGCATCCAGGTGTTTGAGTAGGGCAATAGCCGCAAATAAAAGCGCGTTATCCGCCAGTGATGAAAAAAATTGTGCCGCAAGAATGGTGTTGAAACCGCGATTCATAAGAGTTAATGCCCTGAGCGAAGCTGTAAAAGCCAATATCATTGCACTTTAAGATGAAAGCTTTATTTCAAGTCGGTTGCAATTTACCTGATAAGACTGCCGTTGAGAAAACACCTCAAATTGCGATTAGACCGGCTTTAATCATCCTGTCATTTACCCCTGCTTATACTCTGGGCCTCATCAATCCAGCCCAGGAGCTATCGCCATGCGCAGCTTAATTAATCCTCCCCATAGTTTTTTGCGATCTAAAAGTGTGACGGCAGTAATCACCGCGTTGCCTTTACTGTTGTCATTAGCTGCCGATGTTAGTGCTAACGACGTGCCGTTGATGGAACAAGGCATACAAATTGGCGATTTGGCGCCAGGACGCGCGATGATTTGGAGCCGTGCCGATCGTCCGGCTCGAATGTTTGTAGAGTATGCCTTTGACGAAAACTTTACTGATGCCAAGACTATCCGCGGCCCGCATGCACTAGAAGACACTGATTTTACCGCCAGACAAGATTTGGTCGGTCTCCCTCAAGGTAAAGATGTTTACGTGAAAGTCTGGTTTGAAGACCTCACCAATGCCCGTGGCAAAAGTGAGCCTGTTACCGGTCATTTCCACACCATCGGCAAGCGTGACGACATCCGTTTCGTCTGGGGCGGTGATACGGCCGGGCAAGGCTTTGGTATCAACGAAAGCTTCGGCGGCATGAAAATCTATGAAGCCATGCGCAAAGTTGAACCGCAATTCTTTATTCAAAGCGGCGATAGTGTGTATTCCGATGGTCCGATTCCTGCCAGCAAACCAGCTGAAAACGGCCAAATCTGGATCAATCTAGTCACCCCTGAAGTGAGTAAAGTCGCCGAAACACTCAATGAATTTCGTGGTCGCTATAAATACAACCTGCTTGATGAAAACCTGCGCCGCTTCAATGCCGAAGTGCCGCAAATCTGGCAATGGGATGATCATGAAGTAGTCAATAACTGGTCTGATTCCAAAGACCTAAGCCAAGACAGTCGCTATACCGTTAAAGACGTGCCGTTACTGACCGCGCGTGCCGGCAAGGCATTTCATGAATACGCACCGCTACGTCCGCACGATGCCGAAGAATCCGAACGCATTTACCGGAAAATCTCTTACGGCAAATTGCTGGACGTGTTTGTGATCGACATGCGCAGTTATCGCGGCCCCAATACCGGCAACCTGCAAACTAAAGAAAGCGCCGAAACAGCGTTCCTCGGTGAAACGCAACTGGCTTGGCTGCAAGACGAACTTAAACATTCAAATGCCACCTGGAAAGTCATCTCCGCGGATATGCCTATTGGTTTGAACATCAGCGATGACTTCGATCACAACCCGCCGCAACGCTGGGAAGCCATCGCCAACGGCAACAACGGCCCGGCCGCCGGTCGTGAGTTGGAAATTGCCCGCCTGCTGAAATTTATCAAACACGAGCATGTGAACAACATTGTTTGGTTAACCGCCGACGTGCATTATGCCGCCGCCCATTATTACGATCCTGCCAAGGCGCAATCCAAAGACTTTAAACCGTTTTGGGAATTTGTTGCCGGGCCTTTGAACGCCGGTTCATTTGGACCTAACAGCACTGACGCCACTTTCGGCCCGCAAGTGGTATTCACCAAGGCGCCGCCAGCGGGCCAAGTCAATCTGTCACCTTATGCAGGCTTGCAGTTCTTTGGTGAAGTCAACATCGACAAACGCAGCCGGGCAATGACGGTTGATTTAAAAGACATTGACGGCGCAACCGTGTTCAGCAAAACCTTACCTGCTGAAGCGGAACACAAACGCGATCGTGAATATGATCGTGACCAAGACCGCGATTAATCGATTGGTACCGGGGCAGTGCAAGCTCCCCCGGCATCTTTTTTAATAACCTAAAAATCAGAACATCACCCTAAAAAAGGCAACCAACCATGTTGAAACAACTTTATAAAGTAACCGTTCTTACTGCCGCGACGCTGGCGATACTTGGCGTGCAAAGCAGCGCAAATGCCCGGCCACATCATCAAGAACATTTGGATCAAATCAAAACCGGCCCAATCGTCATCGGGCACCGTGGCGCTGCCGGTTATCGCCCTGAACACACTATCGAAGGCTACACGCTGGCGATTGAAATGGGTGTTGATTTTATCGAACCCGATTTAGTGCTGACCAAAGACGGCCAGTTGATTGCCCGCCACGAACCGATGATAGGCGGCACCACTGACGTTGCCAGTCACCCGGAATTTGCCGATCGCAAAACTACGCGCCTAGTTGATGGGGTTGAAACTAACGACTGGTTTGCCAGCGATTTTACTTTGAATGAAATAAAAACTCTTCGCGCCATTCAAACCCGTGGTCGCGATAAACAGTACGATGGCTTATATCAAATTCCAACCCTGGATGAAGTCATTGCGCTGGCCAAGAGCCAAAGCAAAAAAACCGGTCGCAGCATCGGCATCTATCCTGAAATCAAGCATTCCACTTATCACGCCAATCTGAAAAATGCTAAGGGTAAACCGCTGTTTGGCTTGAACCTTTTCGAAAACAAACTGCTGAAAAAATTGCATAAAGCCTACGGTAACAGCGCCTGCGCGCCGGTTTTTATTCAGTCTTTTGAAGTCAGCAACCTGCAATACTTAAGCCGTAAAACCGACATCCAATTGGTCCAATTGCTTGATGCCGACGATGTTAATGCCGATGGCTCAATTTCACTGGTTGCACCTTATAAACAACCGTATGACTTCGTGGTAAAGGGCGATCAACGTACGTTTGCTGACTTGTTGACCAATGAGGGTTTGGATTTCGTTAAATCCTATGCCGATGCCGTCGGGCCATGGAAGCCTTATTTGGTTAAAACCGTTGCTGACGGCATCGACCGCAACGGCGATGGCAAAATCACCATCAACGACCGCCGCGTCGACGGCAGCACCGGTGTGGTGGAATTAGCTCACGACAAAGGCTTATTGGTCCACACCTGGACCTTCCGTAACGACGCCAGCGGTTACGGCTTTACCGATCCTAAACAAGAAATAACCTATTACTTTGATTTAGGCGTCGACGGCTTGTTTACAGACTTCGCCGATACCGGTGTTGCAGGTCGCGATGCATCGATCAATGCCAGCAACGTCAGTTCATTGGGACAATGCCAACATCACCATGATGAACATGAAGACCATGACCGTCGCCATGACAAGTAAGCTGAGGTAATTGCAGCAACGAAAACCCGGCGCAGATGTGCCGGGTTTTTTTTGCCTTACGATTTTTGTGGTGGGCTTCGTACCTCAGTGCCGTAGGATGGGTTTCGCGATGCTCTACCCATCCTACAACCCTAATTCTTGTCATCATTTTGTAATATTTTAAGGTTTAAATTGAAAATTATGATTACTGGGCAATCTATTGAGAATAGCATTCCATGACAATTCAAATCGACGGTTTTAGTAAACCACATACGTTACATTTGTTTGATAGCGAGCTGGGCCATTTGCACAGCTTAGTGATAGAAATGATGGGGCTTGTAATGTATCAGCTGGATCAGACCATGCAGGCGTTTGATCATGGCGAAATTAAATTGGCACAAAAAATCATGTCGAAAAGCAAAGAAATCAACCATTATCAACTTGAGATTGATAATGAAGTAATGACATTGCTAGCGCTGAACTCGCCAGTAGCAAACGATCTGCGTAACGTCATTTCAACGT
>JAUYMX010000187.1 GCA_030699345.1 Methylococcaceae bacterium | reverse complement strand
ATGGATTCCATGGTCAACCGCTACACGTCTGATAAAAAAATCCGCTCCAACGACGCTTACACCCCGAACGGCGAAGCGGGCAAACGTCCGGATCGCGCCGTCAATGTCTATTCGCACCGCTGCCGTGAAGCCTTCAAAGATGTGCCGATCATCATCGGCGGCATAGAAGCCAGCTTGCGGCGCATTGCTCATTACGATTATTGGTCCGACCAGGTACGTAAATCGGTATTGCTGGATTCCAAAGCCGATTTGTTGGTATACGGCAATGCCGAGCGGCAAGTGGTGGAAATCGCCCATCGTTTAGCTAATGGCGAAGCAATTTCTGAATTGAAAGGCATACGCGGCACCGTGCATTTTGTTAAGCAAATCCCGGAAGGCTGGCTGGTTAAAGACTCCACCGACATTGATATTCCAGGCACGCCGATGCCGCCGCAAGACCCGTATCAAATGGAACCGGCTTGCGATAAAAAACCGGACGACAGCAATCCTAATGAAAAAGTCATCCGATTTGATAAACAGATAATCCGCGATCAACGTGCGCAAACTGTGATTCGCCTGCCTGCTTTTGAAGCCGTCAAAGACGACTCCATACTCTACGCCCACGCCTCGCGAGTTATGCACGGTGAAACCAACCCCGGCAATGCCCGCCCATTGATTCAACAACACGGCAACCGGCAACTGTGGGTAAATCCGCCGCCGATTCCGCTGACCATGAAAGAAATGGACGGCGTTTTTGATTTGCCATACTCGCGTGTGCCGCACAAGACTTACGGCGATGCCAACGTACCGGCGTTTGAGATGATTCAGCATTCGGTCAACATCATGCGCGGCTGTTTCGGCGGCTGTAGCTTTTGTTCGATTACCGAGCACGAAGGCCGCATCATTCAAAGCCGCTCGGAAGATTCCATCATCAAAGAAATCGAAGCCATCCGCGATACGTCGCCCGCTTTTACCGGCCACATTTCCGACTTGGGCGGCCCGACTGCCAACATGTACCGGCTGGCCTGTAAAGACAAAGCCATCGAAACCGCCTGCCGCAAACCGTCTTGCGTATTTCCCGGTATTTGCCCCAATTTGGACACCGACCACAGCTCGTTGATTAAGCTGTACCGCCGCGCCCGCGCTTTGCCGGGCATCAAAAAGATTTTTATCGCCTCGGGTTTGCGTTACGACTTGGCCGTCGAATCGCCCGAATACGTTAAAGAACTGGTCACTCACCATGTCGGCGGCTACCTTAAAATCGCCCCGGAACACACCGAACAAGGCCCGTTATCGAAAATGATGAAGCCGGGCATCGGCACATACGATCGCTTTAAGGAGATGTTTGATAAATACTCCAAAGAAGCGGGCAAGGAACAATACTTAATCCCTTACTTTATCGCCGCCCACCCTGGCACCAAAGACGAAGACATGCTCAACCTGGCCTTATGGCTAAAACGCAACGGCTTCCGGGCCGACCAGGTGCAGGCGTTTCTACCCTCGCCGATGTCCATCGCCACCGCCATGTACCACTCCGGCAAAGACACCCTGCACAAAGTCAGCCGCACCAGCGAGAACATCAGCATCCCCAAAAGCTTTAAACAACGCCGCCTGCACAAAGCCTTCTTGCGTTATCACGACCCCAAAAACTGGCCGTTGTTACGCGAAGCCCTTAAAGACATGGGCCGCAGCGACTTGATCGGCAACGGCAAACAGCATTTGATACCGACTTTTCAGCCTAAAGGTACGCTTGATCCAGCCGAGAAAACCCAGGCTTTTAAGACCAAATACACTGGCTTTGCTAAAAATAAAACTGTTGGCGGGCAGCAGAATAAACATGGAAATCGGAAAAAGCCTAGGTAGGTCGCGAGAGTTTTTCTGCCCAACCAAGCATGCTCGATACTTTTGGAGTTGGAATCGGTAGGCAAAAAAGCCTGTTAACCTAATCAACTGGAAATGATACAAATGGAGATAATCTGATGCCAACCTGCTGGATAATCGCTGGACCTAACGGTGCAGGTAAAACCACTTTTGCATTGGAATACCTACCTAAGGTCGCCCTTTGTCGTCATTTTATCAATGCGGACCTGATTGCAGCTGGATTGTCACCATTAGCGCCTGAGCAGCAATTGCTGGCCGCCAGCCGTTTGTTTTTGAATGAGATCGAAGAGCACATTGCTGCCGGGCAAGATTTTGCTTTTGAAACCACACTCGCCGGACGAAGCTACCTTAAGCTGATACGTCGATTGCAAGCCGGTGGATGGCAGGTAGAGTTGATCTACCTGGCTTTGCCCAATGCGGAAATGTCACGTTTACGCGTGGCGGAACGAGTCGTGCACGGAGGACATGATATTCCCGCAGCCGATATTGCTCGACGCTTTCCTCGCAGCCTATACAATCTATTCCATCTGTTTTCCCCTCTTGCCGATCAGACATTCTGTTTCTTGAACAAAGATAGAGTACCTGAACTGGTATTCCAGCAAAACGCTGAGCAGCGGTTAGTGTTTAATCACGAATTCTTTCAATTTTTACAACAAGAGGCTCAGTCATGAGTGATCAATCATCCCTAACTCCAAGCCCGGAAACACAGGCTATGCTCGACTGTCTGCGTCAAGCTGTTGCAAACACCTTAGAGCGTAAGCGGCGACTGGGGCAATACGCGGTGCTTTGGTCTGGGGGCACAGCTATAGCCGTCGGCGAAGACGCACCCGTGCAGTTAGCAACCTTGCGTGAACCTTCTCAGGATTAAAGTAATAATGTTTTTTGTAAGAGATGCAAAATAGCCACCTGCATTTTCAAACTATTTACCCGGTAAAAGCCGAGTAGGGTACACATCGCGTACCAATTTTGAATCATTCCAAAGCTAAAGAAGGTACGCAATGCGTACCCTACGGCTCAAAGTAATTAAATAAATTCGTGTTGTAATCTCTTCTCAATTTCACATTTTAGAATCCCAGGAACTACCCATGAATGACAAACAACTTGTTGCCGAGCATGCAGCACGGCTGGTGGATGACGGTATGGTCGTTGGTTTGGGGACGGGGTCTACTGCTAATTATTTTATTGAAGCTATCGCCAAGCGGCGCGTTGATGAGGGTTTAAATGTCCAAGTGGTAGCCAGTTCGGTGGTTAGTACGATTAAGGCGCAGCAGTTAGGTTTGCCGATGTTGGCGCTGGAGCATATCGATCACCTGGATCTTTATGTTGATGGCGCCGATGAGGTGACTACTGATCTGACATTATTAAAAGGGCGGGGCGCAGATTTGGTGCGGGAGAAATTATTGGCCAATGCCAGTGATAAATTTCTGGTACTCATCGACGCCAGCAAGCGCGTTAGCCGCATTGGCGAAAATTTTCCGATACCCATAGAAGTGATGCCGTTTGCCTGGCAACTGGTACAACGCAGCATTACCAAGCTTGGTGGGCAAGCTAATCTGCGCGCCAATGCCAGTAAAGACGGGTTGGTGGTTACTTCGCATGGCAGTTTGGTGCTGGATGTGATTTTTGATGGGAACCTGGATCATCAATCATTAAATGACCGCCTGAATGCAATCCCAGGCATTGTCGAACACGGCATATTTTACGGACTGACCAGTGCGGTATTTTGTGCGGAACAGGGGCTGGTGCAAGAGCAGTGGCGTAGTTAGAACGCCATTTTACCGTATCAGTTTATTGTGATCATTTGTGCGGTTAATGCTGCAGTGCATGTCGGCTTGCTACTCACATTAGGAGCATTAGGCGAAGTGCCTACTGTTGGTAGGCAACCCGATTCTGCAATTGTTAACCGACAAACTCACCTAACACAAAGTTGGCATCGCTAACTTTTAGTGTGGTGAGTAAGGTTTTATTCTCAACCGATTCGGTGTCAGGGATGATGTTGGCAACGCGTAGATAATTGGGGGTGTAACCGAACACCCGGTGCTGATTGTTGGGCAATGGCTCGCTGTAGCCTTCCCAAAGTACAGGAAAAGTCTGGCCTAGGTTGGCTTGGTTAAACTGCCGTTTCATCTCGTTGGCGAGTTCATGCAGTTGTTGGCTGCGTTGTTTTTTAATCGCTTCCGGAATTTGGTCGGGCAAACCGGCGGCTTTGGTGCCTTCGCGGCGCGAGTAGGTGAAGATATGGATATGACCAAAGCCGGTTTGTTTGATGAAGTCAAAACTGTCTTGCCACTCCTGTTCGGTTTCGCCGGGAAAGCCGACAATAATGTCGGTGGTGATATTAAAGTGTGGAATCTGCTGTCTTAATTGGCTGACGATGGCGGCAAATTCTTCGGTTTTACAACGTCGTGCCATGCGCCGTAACACTGTATCCGAGCCGCTTTGCAGCGGTAGGTGTAAGTGCGGCATCAAGCGCGGGTTGTCGAATAATTCAAAAAAGTCGGCAGGTAGTTCCCAAGGTTCAAGCGAGCCCAGTCTCAGTCTTGGAATATCGGTGTGGGCAAGGATGGCTTTGATTAAATCCGACAGGGTGTTGTCCAAGTCGCTGCCATAGCCGCCCAAATGCACACCGGTCAGGATGACTTCGTTGATGCCTTGGTTGTGCAGTTCGTTTATTTCATCGATTACGGTTTGCACCGGACGGCTGGATTCTTCGCCGCGCGCGACGGTGACGATGCAAAAGGTGCAGCGATAGCGGCAACCGTCCTGGACTTTTACAAATGCACGTTGTCTGCCACGGGTAAATAAGGAAATTTCCGCCGGTTCGGTCGACATGGCGGGCATGGTCGACATGTTTAATTGGCTTAAGGTGGTTTCGACCAATTGGTCTTTGTCTTTATTGCTGACCACTAAATCAACGCCCAGTAAAGACGCGGCTTCGTCTTGGTTAAGGGTGGCATAACAGCCGCTGACGACCAGGTTGGCTTGGGGATTGTCGCGGTGGATGCGACGTATCATCTGGCGGGATTTTCTGGCGGCATCCTGGGTGACGGCACAGGAATTGATAACGACTACATGGGCGTTTTCAGCGTGCCGGGTAATTTGGTGGCCTTGTTTTTGAAAGGCTTGCGCCCAGGTTTCCAGTTCCGCTTCATTCAGGCGGCAGCCCAGTGTTTTAAGGTGTATTTGCATTTATCCAAAGAAGGCGTAAGTAATAAAAACGGCAGCGATCATGCCGCCTAGGTCGGCTATTATCCCACAGGCAGCGGCATGACGAATACGCTTGATACCGACAGCACCGAAGTAAACTGCCAATACGTAAAAGGTGGTTTCGGTGCTGCCTTGGATAATACAGACCAGGCGACCGGCAAATGAATCGGCGCCGTGCGTGGTCATGGTATCTATCATCATGGCTCGGGCACCGCTGCCGCTAAAGGGTTTGATTAAGGCCGTGGGTAGCGCATCGATAAAGCGGTCGTCAACCCCTAAACGTTGCACAGCATGACGAGCCGCATCGGCCAACAAGTCTAACGCACCGCTGGCACGAAATACTGCAATAGCCACCAGCATGGCGACCAGGTACGGGATCAGTTTGACGGCAGTATGAAAGCCTTCTTTTGCACCTTCGATAAACACTTCGTAAGCATTAATGCCTTTATTGATGGCGCCCATAAGAAAAGCAATGATCAATGAAAACAGGATGATATTGCTGGCGGCGGCAGATTGTTCAAGCATTTGCTGTTGCGGCAAACCGGAAAAATAGCTCAGTAGGCCGCCAACAATGAGGGTGATCCCACCCAGATAAGCCAAAACGACTTTGTCCAACAAATTGATTTTTTGGACCGCAGCAACAGCAAATAAGCCTGCCAGCGTCGAGCAGTAGGTGGCAATCAGGATCGGGATAAACACATCGGTGGGATTGGCCGCACCCAACTGGGCACGGTAAGTAAAAATGGTCACCGGAAACAGCGTGACGCTGGATGTGTTGATCACCAAAAACAAAATTTGCGCATTGCTGGCAGTTTCCGGCGTGGGATTGAGTGTTTGTAATTCCTGCATCGCCTTAATGCCCATCGGCGTTGCGGCATTGTCCAGGCCCAGCGCATTGGCGGAGATATTCATCATCATGGCGCCCAACGCCGGGTGATCTTTAGGTACTTCCGGCATCAAGCGACTAAACAGCGGGGTGAGGGCGCGGGTCAGTAAGCGGATAAAACCGCTTTGTTCGCCGATGCGCATAATACCTAACCATAATGCCAATACGCCGGTGAGCCCCAGCGCAATTTCAAATGCCACTTTGGACTGGCTGAACAAAGCCGCCATGATGTCGGCAAACACATGGCTGTCGCCCAGTACCAAGAGCTTGAACAAGGCGATAATGAAGGCAGTAAGAAAGAAACCAATCCAAATGATATTGAGCACGATAAGCGAATGAGGAATTATGAGAGCCGCAAATACCAGGCATTGTCGAACTATCTGTCGTTAAATGTAAACGCTGTATTTACCTTTGACTCTACAGGCAATCAGGTTAAGTTGAGGGGGTTTGATGGTAAACTGCCTGCCTAGGCTTAGGCAATAAGCCATTTTCTTATATCCAATCACCCTGAGTGAACGCTATGACCTCAAAATACACTCCGTTAAAAGATCACGATACGCCGGTTAAAGTATTGTTTACCGGCTACCTTTGCACCGTGGGCGTAGGTTATTTGTTTGCATTGATTCAAATTCTATTTACTCACGGTATGGCCGACGGCAAATTCGGTCTATCAGTTGATGATATTGTGTATAGCTATTACGGCAACCGTTCAGGTACGGTGTTGGAGCAAAAATTAAACGGTTCCATGAAAGAAAATGCCCCTGAACAAGAGGGGTTTGCGATTATGCAATGGGCTAGAGATGGTGCAGACCTAGACGACTATAAAGACGATGGTATTGATAAAATCATCGAAACACGTTGTGTAATGTGTCATAACGCCAGTGCTTCCGGTATCCCTGATTTATCCACCTATGAAAAATTAAAAGAGTACGCCAAGCAAGATGAAGGCGCGACTTTTGCGTCACTGACTCGCGTTTCCCATATTCATTTATTCGGCATCAGTTTTATCTTTATGTTTGTCGGCGTTATTTTTAGTTTTGCCGAGACGACGACTACCAAAATTAAATGTATTGCTGTCGGTATGCCTTATGCTTTTTTGATGGCTGATATTTTGTCGTGGTGGCT
>JAUYMX010000178.1 GCA_030699345.1 Methylococcaceae bacterium | reverse complement strand
ACCGAAGCCTTTGACTTCAGTGGCTGTTACTCCGGCAACGCCGATTTCTGACAGTGCTTCTCTGACATCGTCGAGTTTAAAGGGCTTAATAATGGCGGTAATGAGTTTCATAATATCTCCTGTTTTGCGTGGCTAAATGTTAGCAATATGGGCGCTCGGCTTTAGTTTTCTTAAGATAGATACTAAATGCTTGGCGCCCACGTTGGCATAGATTACAAATGGTACGCGGTTTCGCCGTGGCTGGAAACATCCAAACCTTCACGTTCAACTTCTTCAGTAACTCTAAGGCCTATCACTATGTCGACAAATTTGTAGGCGACATAAGAAACAACTCCTGACCAAACTACTGCGACAATGACGCCCCAAGATTGACTGACCAACTGGCCGGTCATGCTGTAGTCAGCGACACTGTTGCTGACATAATCCCAAACACCTGTGCCGCCTAATGCTGGACTGGCAACGACTGCTGTGCCCAGCGCGCCAAGTATACCGCCGATGCCGTGGACGCCGAAGGCATCCAGAGAATCGTCATAACCCAGCTTGCTTTTTAGGCTGGTGACTGACCAGAAGCATACGACACCTGCTACCAATCCTAATAAAATGGCACCCATAGGACCAGCCCAGCCACATGCAGGCGTAATAGCAACTAAGCCTGCAACAGCACCTGATGCACCACCCAACATGCTGGGTTTACCGCGCAATAGCCATTCAGCAAATACCCAGCCAAGTGTCGCAGCTGCAGCCGCCAGTAATGTGTTAACGAATACCAGTGCAGCTAAGCCATTGGCTTCCAAATTAGAACCGACGTTAAATCCAAACCAGCCGACCCAGAGTAAAGAGGCGCCAATCATAGTCATGGTGACGCTATGTGGAGCCAATGACTCTTTCTTAAAGCCTATGCGTTTGCCAATCATCAAACAGCCAACTAAGCCGGCAATACCTGCGTTGATATGAACCACGGTGCCGCCGGCAAAATCCAAGGCACCTTTTTGGAACAAAAAGCCTGCTGTTGCACCTGCTTTTTCAGCAGCCGCAGCATCGGTATAAGCATCAGGACCCGCCCAATACCACACCATGTGTGCGAGTGGCAGATATGAAAAGCTGAACCATATAATGGTGAACAACAATATCGCAGAAAACTTAACCCGCTCGGCAAATGCACCAATGATCAATGCTGGGGTAATTGCCGAAAAGGTCAACTGAAACGCGACATAGATATATTCCGGCACATAAACGCCTTTGCTGAAAGTTGCCGCTAACGAGTCAGGTGTAATACCTTTTAAGAACAGCTTATCAAAGCCGCCAAAAAAGGCGCCGCCTTCCGTAAACGCGACACTGTAGCCGTAAATCGCCCAAAGCACTGCCGTTAACGAGAAGATGACAAACACTTGCATCAAAATTGACAACATATTTTTAGCGCGCACCATGCCGCCGTAAAATAAGGCCAGACCGGGTATCACCATTAGTATGACCAGCACAGTGGCAACGATCATCCAGGCGGTGTCGCCTTTGTTTGCAGCAGGCGCAGGAACAGCCGCCGGTGCGGCAACCTCCGCAACTACCGCCACGGCTTGCGCTACCGGTTCGGAAGGATTTGCCAACGTTTTAATTTCTACTGCCGATGCTACTGGTTCCGCCGCAGCAATGCCGGCAAAACTCAGTATTGATAAAAGCATAAATGTACTGATTAGAGATTTCATTTTTCCCCCTGGTCGATTACAGCGCTTCGTCGCCGGTTTCTCCGGTACGAATCCGGATAACTTGTTCTAAAGCCGTTACAAAAATTTTGCCGTCACCTATTTTGCCGGTGCTGGCAGCTTTACTGATGGC
>JAUYMX010000161.1 GCA_030699345.1 Methylococcaceae bacterium | reverse complement strand
TTTCCTGATGTGCTTTTGGGAATGGTGACTCCGTAAGGTAAGAAGCAATCAGTAACCCCGGCAAAAGAAATAACGGGCCGCCGTAATCCCCAGGCCAATGCCCGTCTTCACTTTGCAAGCATGAAAAATAGTTAATCCCTTTGACAAGCGCGTCCGTCACTTGTTGCTGATCAGCATTGCTTTCCTGAGGGTTTTGTCCGGAGAATTCCTGGAAATTTGCATTAATAGCTGCGTGTCTAAAAACCTTATCCGCGGAATTAGGATTGCTGGATTTATCAAACTGAAAATCTTCAGCAAACTGAACGATGTCCTCATCGGTAACACTAGCAACGTTTTGTAAATGCTCGTTGATGTTATTTGACTTGGGCTTAAACGCCCAAATCTGCCGTCCCTTTTCAGTAAGGAGCTGCCAGTTTTTCCAACTCGGTTTTACATTCAGCATAGATTCTTATCAGGGTAACTTTTAGCTAAAGAGTGACAGCTAGTTTATGTGTTAAACAGCGCAATGCGTACCATCGCCAAAAACCCTTGCAGTTTTTTTAATATACTTGGCTGCGCGCGCAAACGCTCATGACCGGGAAGCAACTGTCCTTTAGCTAGTTTACCGATTTTTCTTTTCACTGCGGGATCAAGCTTTCCGTCGGCGGCTAATTCAAAAAACAAGGCTTTGACATTGCCTAAATCAAAGAAATCTCGTTGCCATTCCCATTTATAGTTGCCGCCATAACGAAACCAGGAACCGCCGATGCCTGCTACTTCGTAATGTGCGCCATCTTCGCGTAATGCAGGCGATACCTGACGCCATAAGCCTATGACTTCACCTTGTTTTTCATCGATTAAAATCCGGTGATATGGATAACGCCACTCCTCAAAGCCTTCCATTTGCACACCTAGCGCCCATTCTTCTATTTCTTTACGGCTGCGGGCGACAAATTCTTCATTCGGGCCAATATTCCAGCGATATTCGGCCGTCTCGGTATACATAGCACCCAAATACTTGGGCCAA
>JAUYMX010000147.1 GCA_030699345.1 Methylococcaceae bacterium | reverse complement strand
CTTCGACAACCTCTAAAATGCCTTCATCATCGTGGCTTTGATAAACCACGCGACCATCGTATTTGTACATAAGTAATGCTGTTAGTGAATGAATGTGTTGATCATTATACTGAATCAACGCGGATGGCTTTAGATGGTATTAACGCGACCGATTAACTTCGGGCGCAAGCACACCGCTCGCGGCCATATCGACACGGTTACTGTTTAACGCCGCCGGTTAATTGTTCCGGCGCAAAATCATCGACGCTTATCGCGATCAATCGGGCTTGTTCGGCCTGGTTGATTAACTCTGCTTCAGCTGCTGTGATGATGTCTTTTGATACTGCCTCTTTTAAGACGCTTTCAACTAGCCCTTTGCTAAGCAAACCTTGCTTTTGAGCAAGCCGAAGTTTTGCTTCGGTGGGTGCAGCCTGCAATACCGCTTTGAAGGCAGTTTCAATGCGGCCAGTGGAATCATTGGGATCGTTATTAATGTAGATACCGTCAGTCAAACGATCACGGGCCGGATTATCGGTGAGCAGTAAGTGCGCTAATTGCCCTACCAGCCGGTCTTGCGGCGGAGCGTAAGGTTTGCCAAGCGGAAACAGTGCGGCACGTAACAACACTGCCGGAATTCTGGACGGCAATAAGCAAAACACCGCCAATAATGATTGTTGTGCCCGGTGCAAGCTATGTTGGCAGGCCCAATGCAGCAAAGGTAAATCATCGACTTGCGCGCCTTGGTTTTCAAAGTGTTTAAGCGCGCAAGAACACAGGTATAAATAGCTAAGTACATCCGCAAAACGCCCGGAAATGCGTTCTTTACGTTTGAGATTGCCGCCCAGTGTCAGCAACGCAAAATCGGCAACCATCGCAAAGCCGGTACTAAGCCGGGTTAATTGTCGATAATAACGCCGGGTATGCTGGTCGCCCGGCGTTTTCGCCAGAACCGCGCCGCCGAAACCGAACCACAGGCCGCGCAGCAGATTGTTCAAGAAAAATCTTATATGCCGCCACAAAATCGCATCAAATTGCGGCAAGTCTGCTGTATTCAAAGCGGCCATTTCACTTTGAATATAAGGATGACAACGCACCGCGCCCTGGCCAAAAATCATCATGGTGCGCGTCAGTATATTCGCGCCCTCCACGGTAATCCCGACCGGAATCACTTGATACAGTCGACCGATATAATTGGATGGCCCCAGACAAATCCCGGAGCCGCCTTGTATATCCATACCATCGTTAATAATCCGGCGCATGCCTTCGGTCAGTTGGTATTTCAAAATTGCGGAAATTACCGCCGGTTTCTCTCCGTCGTCCAACGCCGCGCAAGTGACTTGGCGCGCCGCATCCATTAGATACGTTGTCCCTGCCATGCGCGCCAAGACTTCTTCAATGCCTTCGAAGGCGCCGATGGGTAAATTAAACTGGGTGCGGATTCGGGCATACGCGCCGCTGTTACGACAGACAAATTTAGCTGCGCCGACACTGAGTGCAGGCAATGAAATCGCCCGGCCGGTCGCAAGACTTTGCATCAACATGGTCCAGCCTTTACCAACCTGCGCCGCGCCGCCGATGATCCAATCGATCGGAATAAACACATCTTTGCCCCAATTCGGGCCATTTTGAAAACCTGAATCCAGCGGAAAATGCCGTTTGCCGATGGAGATACCCTGCGTGTTGGTTGGAATTAACGCCAACGTGATACCGATGTCTTCTTGCTCGCCGAGTAAATGCTCGGGATCAAACAACTTAAACGCCAACCCCAACACAGTGGCGACGGGCCCTAGCGTGATGTAACGTTTTTCCCAATTGAGGCGGATACCCAGCAACTCCTTGCCTGCAAATGTGCCGTAACAAACCACACCGGTATCGGGCATGGCGCCTGCATCGCTGCCTGCATGCGGTCCTGTCAGCGCGAAGGCCGGTATTTCCGTGCCTTCCGCCAAACGAGGAAGATAGTGATTTTTTTGCTGTTCGGTACCGTAAGCCAACAACAGTTTGGCTGGCCCCAAGGAATTAGGCACCATCACCGTCACCGCAGCGGTAGTGCTCCGGCTGGCAATCTTCATCACCACTTGAGAATGGGCAAATTCGGAAAACGCCAAACCGCCGAAATGTTTGGGAATGATGATGCCGCAAAATTTATGCTGCTTAATGTAGTCCCAAACTTCCGGCGATAAATCCCGGCGATGATGGGTGATGTCCCAATCGTTGAGCATACTGCACAAGGTTTCGACCGGGCCATCGAGATAGGCTTGTTCTTGCTCGCTTAAACGAGCGGCAGGCAGATTGTTGAGTTTGCGCCAATCGGGTTTACCGGTGAACAATTCCGCATCCCACCAAGGTTTACCGGCCTCCAACGCTTCTCGTTCGGTTTGCGACATCGGCGGCAACGCGTGGCGCATTTTGTTGAACAGCGGACGCGTCAGCACATTGCGCCGGATTGACGGCACGCTGAAGGTGATGATTATGAGTACAGTAGTGATCAGGATGGCTTCAAGCATTGGGGTCTCCTGGGGTAACAACAATCGGTTTATGTAGGGTAGGCATCGCGTACCATTTTTAAACCTTTTTCATCGATCTCCAAAAAGGTACGCAGTGCGTACCCTACTGTTAATAACTTCAATTTCTAAGTGCTTTGCCGGTCTTCAGCATGTGCTCCAGTCTTGCCAAGGTTCCGGGTTGTTGTACCAGCGTTAAAAACGCTTCCAACTCCAAATCCAGCAAATCTTGTTCGGTCAAAGTCTGAGTAATATCGGTATCGCCACCGGTTAAAACGTAAGCCAGCTGCTGAGAGATTTCCACATCGTAGGCACTGGCTTTACCCGCTAATAACAAATTGCGTGCGGCAATATCCAGCGTCGCTCGTGCCGATGCGCCGGGAAGAACATACATAGCAGGCTCAGGCGGCTTGTAACCGCTCACCAATGCCAACGCGCGGACTTTGGCATCTGCCAGCAGGCGGTCTTTATTCATGGTGATACCGTCGTTCTTGGACAGAAACAACAATTCCCGAGCTTCCTGCGCCGACTTTGAGACCTTGGCGAGGCCAATGGTTTCAAAGGTTTGGGTAATAAACGGCATCGGCCCGCCGGGGCGTTTTGGGAAGGCTTGCCAGCGCCGCAGCAGTTCTTTGCAACCGCCCCAACCCGGCACCAGGCCCACGCCCACTTCCACTAAGCCCATGTAGAGTTCGGCATGCGCTTGGATTGCGTCGCAGTGCAGCAGAATTTCACAGCCGCCGCCTAATGCCAAACCGGAAGGCGCGCCAACTACCGGGAATGGCGAGTATTTAAGCGACTGGTAGCTTTGCTGACCGAGTTTAACGATGGCTTTAACTCTCTCCCAGTCTTGTTGGATGATGGCGGGCACCAACAAAGTCAAGTTGGCTCCGGCGGAAAAATGCTCGGCTTCGTTGTAAATCACCAGCCCTTTGAAGCCTTGCTTGACAACGCCGATGCTTTGCTGGATCAGTCCCAAACTGTCGGTATCCAGCGTATTCATTTTGCTGTGAAACTCCAGGCAGACGATACCGTCGCCGATGTCCCAAAGACTGGCCGAGGCGCTAGTCAACAGCGGCGCACCGTGCCGTTTAATATCGCTTAGCAGCAACACGCCACCCGGGCGTTGCACCGGAAGATAACCGTCCGACTTGTCTCTAAATTGCAGCGCTGCGTTTGCCACTCGATACAAACTTTGTCGGGTCGCCAATAGTTCAGGAATTGGGCGTTGTTCCTGCGCCAATTGTTCGGCAAACCAGTCGACGCCGAAACCATCCAGCAGTTCAAACGGGCCGTAGCGCCAGTTATAGCCCAGGCGCATTGCAGTATCGACGGCAACGATGTCGTCGGCAATTTCTGGAATTAACCCGGCGGTATAGCTCAAGGTAGCGGACCACACTCGCCAAACATAGCGACTGAGCGCATCGTTGCCGGTTAAAAACGCCCGCAAAGCGTCGGGTTGATGCGATACGCCTTTGAAGTCGAATTTCTCGCTGGGCCGGTATTCCCCGCTTTGCAAATCAATAGCTTGTTTAACTTTATGACCAGCGCCCGGCTGTAGCCGATAGAAACCGCCCTGACCTTTCCTGCCGGTCAGGCCTTTGGCAATCATGGTTTGCAGTAAAGTCGGGACTTCGGCGATTTCACTTAACCGGTCGTTTGGCGGCAATGTGTGTTTAAAGCTGTCCAGAATGTGCGGCATCAAATCCAGACCGACCAAATCCAATAAACCGAACACCCCGGTTTTCGGGATGCCGAATAAGGTCATCGCGGCATCGCATTGTTCTACAGTCAGCTTCATCGCAATGGCCTCGAGCAACGCCGTTTGTATCCAGAATGTGCCGATACGGTTGGCGATAAAACCCGGCGTGTCGTTACAAAGTACGCAACCTTTGCCCAGTTGGACATCGGCAAAAGTGCTGACGGTTTTAAGCAACTCTGCATCCAATTCCGGCGATGCAACCAGCTCTAACAGCCGCATGTAACGCGGCGGATTGAAAAAGTGCGTAATCATAAACCGTCGTTTGAAGCTGTCAGGCTGATGGCGGGTCAACAAGCTCAACGGCAACGTCGATGTATTCGAGGAAATCAGCGTATTGGGGCGGCAAACTGCATCGATTTTTTGATAAAGCGCTTGCTTGATTGCAAGGTCTTCAATCACCGCTTCGATTACCCAATCCGCTTTTGCAAGCCGTGATAGATCATCTTCAATATTGCCGGGCGTTAGCAATCGGGCGTTTTTAGGATGCATGAACGGTTGCGGCTCGGCTTTCAACAATTTGGCGATAGCGCCTTCCGCTATTGCGTTGCGGTTATTGCCTTGTTTGGGAACCACGTCGAGCAAATCGACCGGAATACCTGCATTGACAAGATGAGCAGCGATACTGGCGCCCATAACACCCGCGCCGATGACGGCGACTCTGTCAATGTTCATCACACGGCCTCCAGAATAGTGGCGATGCCCTGCCCACCACCTATGCATTGCGTCGCCAGCGCGTATTGCTTGTTTTCTCGTTGCAGCAGACAGGCAGCTTTGCCGGTGATGCGGGCACCGGTTGCACCTAATGGATGGCCCAAAGCTATTGCACCGCCATCGAGATTGAGTTTTTCCGGGTCTATGGGTAAATCCTTCAAGACAGCCAGCGCCTGGGCAGCGAAGGCTTCATTCAGTTCGACAATGTCAATGTCCGCCAACGATAACCCGGCTCGCTGCAACGCTTTTTGCGATGCTACAACCGGCCCAATGCCCATAATTTCCGGCAGACAACCGGAGACAGCAATGGACTTGATGCGCGCCAGTTTATTAAGGCCATGCTCATCGGCATAATCTTCGCTACAAACCAACACTGCCGCCGCACCGTCAGTTAACGGCGAAGAAGTACCCGCCGTCACGCTACCGTTTACCAAAAAGGCGGATTTAAGTTCTGCCAATCCCTGGGCTGTTGAATCGGGACGCAAACAGCCATCCAGACTGATATTTGCACCTTTGCCGGAAATGATTGGGATAATTTCATCGACGAGTAAACCTTGTTGTTGGGCAGCATAGGTTTTGTGTTGGCTGGCTAGCGCGAAGGCTTCCTGATCAAAGCGGGAAATGTGATATTCAAGGGCCAGGTTTTCCGCCGTTTCGCCCATGCCGATATAGGCCTGAGGGTAACTTCGGTACAGTTCCGGATTCGGCAGCATATTGAAGCCGCCCATCGGCGCCCGGCTCATCGACTCGACACCGGCGCAGATAAACGCATCACCGGCATTCATTTGAATGGCCCCAGCGGCAATGTGTATCGCCTGCATCGACGAGCCGCAGAAACGGTTGACGGTAAGCCCGGCAATGCTGACCGGAAGTTGGGTCAAATGCACCACCAGCCGGGCCAGATTGAGGCCTTGCTCACCTTCAGGAAACGCACAACCCAGAATCAAATCTTCGATGTCATTGGGATCAATGCCGCTTTCATGTACCAGCGCAACAATCACTTGCGCAACTAAATCATCCGGCCTGACACTTGCCAATTCGCCTTTAAAAGCGGGTGTAAACGGCGACCTTGCGTAACCTGCGATAACAACATTTTTCATGTGACTATCTCCTGAATTTTGTAAGCAAATACCCAATCAAACGACTACCTACAGTATCCATTGTTATTTTTTAATGTAAAAGAAATCAATGCCTGTTTAAACTCGTGGCAAACTTGGCTTTAGTAGCGCTAGTATCGCCAGTTCTGTTACTCAACCTTTAGAGGGAGTGCATCATGAAAGTATCGAAAAATTTATTGTTCGTCATCATCGCAGCATTAATCGCGGCTTTTTTCATTTTCGATCTTCAGCAATATCTGACGTTAGATGCATTGAAGTTGCAACAGGACGGAATTGAATCTTACCGTAGCGCGCATCCCGGCATGGCTGTGCTTATCTATGGGCTGATTTACATAGCGGTGACCGGCTTATCTCTACCGGGTGCAACCGTACTGACCTTGGCTGGCGGCGCGGTATTTGGGTTGTTTTGGGGCACGTTAATTGTATCTTTTGCCTCGACTATCGGCGCAACCCTGGCGTTTCTAGCCGCGCGTTTTTTGTTTCGGGATGCCGTTAAGGCCCGTTTCGGCGCACGTTTGCAGGCCATCGATGCAGGCGTTCACAGGGATGGCTGGTTATATTTGTTTACGCTCCGGTTGGTGCCGGTGTTTCCGTTTTTTGTAATCAATCTGGCGATGGGGCTGACATCAATTAATACCAAGACGTTTTATTGGGTCAGCCAAGTCGGCATGCTGGCCGGTACCTTGGTGTATGTCAATGCAGGAACACAACTGGGGCAATTACAATCTTTATCGGGCATATTGTCACCCGGCTTGCTGGGCTCGTTTGCCTTACTGGGCATTTTTCCGTTGCTTGCCAATAAAATCGTCGACGCCATTAAAGCCAACAAAATCTATGCAAACTGGAGCAAGCCTAAGCATTTTGACAATAACATTATCGTGATCGGCGCAGGTTCCGGCGGCTTGGTGACTGCTTACATCGCTGCCGCCGTTAAAGCCAAAGTAACTTTGATCGAAAAACACAAAATGGGCGGCGATTGCCTCAATACCGGCTGTGTGCCGTCAAAAGCGCTGATTCGTTCGGCGAAATGGCTATCGCAGTTAAACCGGTTTCAAGAATTCGGCATCAAAAAAGCCAGTGCGGAATTTGATTTTGCCGATGTCATGGAGCGTGTGCAGACGGTGATTAAAACCGTCGAGCCGCATGACTCGATAGCGCGTTATACCGAACTGGGCGTCGATGTGATTAACGGCGAAGCCAAGATAATCTCACCGTGGGAAGTCCAGGTTAACACCGATGACGGCGTTAAAACCTTAACAACGCGTTCGATTGTGATTGCTGCCGGTGCCCGCCCGCTGTTGCCACCGATTTCGGGCATCGACAACATCAATCCACTAACCTCGGACACTATCTGGAATCTCCGGGAACTACCCAAACGCTTGCTGGTACTCGGCGGCGGCCCGATCGGCAGCGAACTCGCGCAAAGTTTTGCCCGACTTGGCAGCCAAGTGACCGTAGTGGAAATGCTGCCTCGTTTGTTGTTTCGCGAAGATCTCGAAGTATCAGAAGCAGTGGCGACAAAATTCAGGCTAGAAGGCATCGATTTGCGCCTGGGACATACCGCCAAGGAGTTCATTATCGAGAACGGCGAGAAAATTTTGATTGCTGAGCATCAGGGTGCGACAGTCAAACTGCCGTTCGATCAGGTGCTGGTTGCGCTCGGTCGCGTTGCCAATGTCAAAGGTTATGGCGTGGAAGAATTAGGCATTAGCTTGTCGCCCAATAAAACTATTGATACCAATGTCTTTCAGGAAACCAATTACCCGAATATTTACGCGTGCGGCGACGTTGCCGGACCTTATCAGTTTACCCATGTCGCCGCGCATCAAGCTTGGTATGCGGCTGTTAACGGCTTGTTCGGGCAGTTTAAAAAGTTCCATACCGATTATTCGGTAATCCCATGGGCGACGTTTACCGATCCGGAAGTGGCGCGAGTTGGCTTAAATGAGTTGGATGCAAAGGCTCAAGGCATTGCTTATGAGGTATCGACTTACGGCATCGACGAACTTGATCGCGCCATTACTGACGGCGAGGCGCATGGTTTTGTAAAAGTGCTAACACAACCGGGTAAAGACAAGATCCTTGGTGTGACTATCGTCGGTGAACATGCGGGGGATTTACTTGCTGAATTCGTCTTGGCAATGAAGCACGGCATCGGCCTGAACAAAATCTTAGGCACCATCCATATTTATCCGACCCTGGCTGAAGCTAATAAATACGTGGCCGGTGTCTGGAAACGCAAGCATGCGCCGCAAGGATTATTGAGCTTGGTGGAAAAATTTCATGCCTGGCGTAGAGGCTGATTTTCAAAATGCTGTTCAACATAAAAGCCGGTATGGCGAAGCCATAATGCTTCGCCATACCGGCTTTTAAGGTGAATCAAAACTGATAGCTATTTTGCTTCTTCGGCAAACACACCAAACGACATGATGCGTTGGTAGCGCTTTTCTAATAATTCATCGAGCGGTTGACGGGCTAAGTCACGTACATGCCGTACCAATGCGTCTTTTAAATTTAACGCCACCGCATGGAAGTTTCTATGCGCACCGCCTAATGGCTCTCTGACTACTTCATCGAGAAAACCTTGCTCACGAATACGATCAGAGGTGATGCCCATTGCTTCAGCCGCCAGTTGGGATTTATCAGCACTTTTCCATAAAATAGACGCGCAACCTTCTGGGGAAATTACTGAATAGGTACTGTATTCAAGCATCAGTAAGCGATCGCCCACACCAATGGCTAATGCCCCACCGGAACCGCCTTCGCCGATGATGGTGCAAATAATCGGGGTTTTTAATTTGGCCATTTCAAACACTTTTCGGGCGATAGATTCACTTTGGCCGCGTTCTTCGGCACCGATACCGGTGTAGGCCCCCGGGGTGTCGATTAAGCAAATAATCGGTAGTTTGAAGCGTTCCGCCATTTTCATTACGCGTAAAGCTTTACGGTAGCCTTCAGGGCGCGGCATGCCAAAGTTGCGATAAATCTTTTCTTTGGTATCGCGACCTTTCTGATGGCCGATCACCATCACCGGCTGATCATCAAGACGCGCCAAGCCACAGACAATGGCCGGGTCATCGGCATAGGCTCTATCACCATGCAATTCATGAAAATCGGTGAATATGCTGTCAAGATAATCCAGTGTGTAAGGGCGT